>CADCQC010000178.1 GCA_902803455.1 uncultured Prevotellaceae bacterium | reverse complement strand
TGGATCGACATGACGCCGATGTCGGACGTGATGACCCTGCTTCTGACCTTCTTCATGCTGACATCAACGTTCGTCAAGAACGAGCCGGTGAAGGTCAATGTTCCTGGGTCTGTGTCCGAGATCAAGGTGCCAGAGAATGGCGTCCTGACCATCCTCGTGAATCCTGAGAAGGATGCCGCCGGCAACCCGACAGGTGAGGGTCAGGTGTTCATGAGCATAGACAACACAGAACAATTGGGAAGTACTCTGCAGGCCGTGATGCCCGATGCAAGCGCAGCATTGCTCGACGTCTTCACACGTGAAGGAACTTTCGGTGTTCCTCTGGCAGAGATGAAATCGTATTTGATGATGTCGACCGACCAGCGCCAGAAAGTATTGCCGACAAAGGGTATTCCTCTCGACAGTATCGATGGTGGCATGAGCGAGTTCCAGATGTGGGTTGACGCTGCACGTAACGTCAACGAGAACATCAAGCTTGCCCTCAAGGCTGATGCGTCAACTCCCTACAAGACTGTCAAGAAGGTGATGAGTGAACTTCAAGACATGGATGAGAGCCATTACTACATGATCACGAATCTTAAAACATCGGAGGACGACTAATGGGTAAGAAAAAAGAAAGTAAGCAGAAAAAAATGAATGTCCGCGTAGACTTTACGCCTATGGT
Organism: uncultured Prevotellaceae bacterium; assembly: GCA_902803455.1. Lineage (GTDB taxonomy): Bacteria > Bacteroidota > Bacteroidia > Bacteroidales > Bacteroidaceae > Prevotella. The sequence continues at coordinate 17,853 of CADCQC010000178.1, read as the reverse complement.
GGATATGCTGATGCTTCTCATCACGTTCTTCATGCTTTGTACGACGCTGAGCAAGCCCCAGACCATGGAGCTGACGATGCCTAGTAACGACGAGAACCAGGACGACACGAACAAGAACGAGTCGAAGGCTTCTCAGACCGTGACATTGTATGTGGCAGCCGACAACAAGATCTATTATGGCGAAGGTGAGCCCGAGTACAACAACCCTGAGTGGGTGAAAGAGACCACATGGGGCAACGACGGTGTCCGCAACGTGCTCCGCGAGCACGCCACTGAGGATGGTACCAAGCCTGTGAAGAGAATCGAGTTGGCAGTGAAGGATTTGAACATGCAAAGGACAAAGAATCCAGCCCAATTCAACGACAGCACTTTCGCTAAGGAGCTGAGTAAGCTGAAAAGCGGTGAGCTGCCCAGTGGCAAGATTCCTACTCTGACTATCGTGATCAAACCGACAGACAACGCCTCCTACAAGAACATGGTGGACGCTCTTGATGAGATGCAGATCTTAAGTATTGGAACCTATGTCATCGACAAGATCACTCCCGACGACGAGAAACTTCTCGAGAAGAAGGGTGTGAAGATGTAATTGATGAACCTAAAAACTGAAGAATTATGTCAAAAATCGATCTATACGATCCTAAATGGATCGACTTAGTGTTCCAAAACAAGAACAAGGAGTATGGTGCATACCAGTTGCGCAAAGGCACTGCCAAGCGTAACATCCTCTCCTTGGCGATCCTGCTTTGCGCAGCACTCCTGGTGGGTGGATATCTGATTTACAAGATTGAAGCCGACAAGCGTGCAGCTGAAGAGCGTGCTTATATGGAGCAACTGGAACTTTCGAAACTGCAAGAGCAGGCTGAGAAAGAGAAGAAAGAAGAGAAACCCAAAGTGGAGAAGCCCAAGTTTGAGCCAAAGAAGGAAATTCCTCAGGTCCGTGAGACCCAGAAATTTACCGCTCCTGTCATCAAGAAGGATGAACTCGTGAAAGAGGACAATCAGATGAAGCAGATGGATCAACTTGATGCCAACACAGCTGTGGGTGTGAAAGACCAAGAAGGTACTAAAGACCGTACCATCGAGGCCGCCCGTACCGACGTGGTGGAGAAGGTGGAAGTGGTAGAGCCCAAACAAGAGGTCAAGCAAGAAGTCGCACAGAAGATCTTCGACGTGGTGGAGCAACAGCCATCATTCCCCGGTGGTCAGGCAGCCCTTCTCTCTTGGCTGAGCCAAAACATCCACTATCCTCCAGTAGCTGAGGAGAACGGCATCCAAGGTCGTGTGGTGGTGTCCTTCGTCGTGGAGCCCGACGGCTCGATCAGCAACGTGCAAGTGGTGCGTGGTGTCGACCCGTCACTCGACAAGGAAGCCGTGCGTGTGACCAAGGCCATGCCTAAGTGGGTGCCTGGTAAGCAGAACGGACAGGCTGTGCGTGTGAAGTACAACCTTCCTGTGACCTTCAAGCTCCAGTAATATGAGCCGACCGTATTTCTGCAACCATACATTGTAGAACTGAAAACCTGTCAGGGGCGATGACAGTCGCCCCTGACATAGTTTTTTTTAAAAAAACATCTATTTCACTTTCTATCTAAAGCAACGATGAAAAAAGCAATTATCAACACGTTTATTGGTTTGCTGCTGTCGGGCACAATCCTTGTCTCATGTGACAACAGCGACAAGCGAGGTGGGCGCACCGACACTCCCACATCAGGAGAGATTTCATTTGTCGCAGATGAGAGTTTCAGCCCCGTCATCGGTGAGTTGATCGATCAGTTTGAGTTCAAGTATCCCAAAGCTAAACTCAACCCCATCTATACCAACGAGAACGAGGGGTTCAACCAGATCAGAGATCTGAAAACCTGCCTGTTCTTCACATCCCGACCCTTGAAGGAAAGTGAAGAGGCTTATTTGAAGACAAAGCGCCAACTGCCCTCCGTATTCCCTATCGGCTACGACGGTCTGGCGATCATTGTCAATCCCAACAACAACGACACCTGCATCAGCGTGAAAGACTTCAAACGTATTCTGCAAGGTGAGGTGACGAAATGGAACGAAATCTACAAAAACAGCAAATTAGGAGACTTCGACGTCGTGTTCGACAACAAGGAGTCAGCGACATTGCACTATGTCGTAGACTCTATCCTTGACGGCAAGCCTATCGACAACCCGCATGTCACAGCCGCCAAGACCAGTGCTGATGTCATCGACTATGTGCACGAGACCCCCAACGCCATCGGTATCATTGGGTCAAACTGGCTCAACGACAAGCGCGACTCGACCAATCTTACCTTCATCAAGAAAGTTCATGTCATGTCGGTGACGGTGAAAGACACCGCTACCCCAAGCAACAGTTGGAAGCCCTACCAAGCATACCTGCTCGACGGGCGCTATCCCTTTGCCAGAACCATATATGCCATCTGCGTGGACCCGCAGAGAGCACTCCCCTGGAGTTTCGCCAATTACGTGACTAGTCCCACCGGACAGCTCATCGTCCTGAAGACAGGACTGCTGCCCTACCGCGGCGACATCACGTTTAAAAGAGTTAACGTAAAGAAATGAATATGAAGAAATGAAAAAGACATTAAACTTTTCATTTCACACACCATCCAACAATCGACACAACAATCAATCACAATCAAACAATACAGTTATGAAAGCAGTAAAATATCTGATTATGGGAGCGCTTGTCTTCGGACTCTCAGCTCCGGCGATGGCTCAAGACTACACATCTGTCATCGGCGACGTGTCAAAGGCTTTGAAAGATGACCCACAGGCAGTAGGTGCCGCCAAATCGGTGGTCAAAGACTACTTGAAGACCTATAAAAAAGATCCTCATGCCATGGTGGCCCTTGGCAACGCATATCTCGCCAGCAAGAATTTTGACAAAGCAGTGGAATGCGCCGACCTCGCCATCAAGCGCAACAAGAACTTCGGCGACGCTTATATCCTGAAAGGTGACGTGGAAGCCATGAAGGACGATGGCGGACAGGCTGCCATGTGGTATCAGCAGGCCATCAGCCTCGATCCGAAAAACCCCAATGGCTATATGAGCTATGCCAACGTTTACCGTAAACGTAGTCCACAAGAATCGGAGCGTGTGCTCAACGAACTCCGCCAGAACATCCCCGACTACCCCATCGATGCTGAGACTGGCCACGTGTTCTATACCAGCAACAACTACGAGAAAGCCATTGAGTATTTCGACAAGGCCAATATCAGCAACATGGCTGAAGGACGCATCGGTGAGTATGCTCTCTCCGCATTGTCAATTGGTGACTACGCCAAGGGACTCTCAGTGGCCAAGACCGCTATCAGCCGGTTCCCCACCAACATGGGTTTCGTGCGTCTCGCCATGATCAACGGCGTGCTGGGCAAGGATTTCTCTGAGGCAGTCAGATTTGCAGAGAAACTGATCGGCAGCAACAACGAGATCAACTCTGGTGACTACAACTACTATGGCCAGGCTCTCGCCGGTATCAATGATCATACAAAGGCCATTGATATGTTCACCAAGTCGTTCTCCATGGATGAGACCTCCTTCAAGAACCTGCAGTCGATTTCCGAGTGCTACACCGCACTGGGCAATGAGGACAAGGCTTTGGAATACAGCACCACTTATCTGGACAAGAACCCCGATGCCAAACCATCAGAGTATAGCAAACTGGCCAACATCTATATTGCCAAGGTGCTGAAGCTGAAAGAGGCTGCCAAAGATAAGAATGCAGACGCCAGTCTGACCGCTGAGATGGACAACAACTGGAACAAGGCCATGGGTGTCTTCGACAACCTGATCACGAAATATCCTCATACAGGCAACTACGTGAAATTCCAGAAAGGCCATCAGGCTTACCGTTGCGAGAAAGACGACATCGCCCTGACCCATCTCACCAGCCTGATCAACGAGTTGAAAGACAAGTCAGATCTGACAGAAGAGGAGAAAGGCTATCTGCTCAACGCCAGCAGCGAAGTGGGCTACATCTACTGGGGTGACAAGCAAGACCTGGATTCTGCCAAGCCTTATTACGAGATTGTCTACAAACTCAATCCCAACGACAAGACAGCCCGCCAGGCTCTTGGTATTGAGGATCAACCGGCTGCCACAGAGTAATAGCTGAAATCAGCAGATCATATTTATAAAGGGATGTGCCACCAATGCGGCACATCCCTTTTTTGTGGTATGAATCCGATAACCTAAATTGCCTAATAAAGGCGGAGAACCCAACAAAAAAGCGGCCAGGACAATCCTAGCCGCCTTTTGTCTAGTTTCACCAAATAATTATTCTGCAAGGCTGATAGCCTCATTGGGGCAGGTGTCGGCACAAGTACCACACTCTGTGCAGAGTTCGGGATCGATAGAGTAGATGTCACCCTCGGAGATAGCCTCAACGGGGCACTCTGAAATACATGAGCCGCAAGCGATGCAGCTGTCGCTAATTACATAAGCCATAGTCTATAATTATTTATGATTAAAAAAAATGTTTCAAATTTCGGTAATGATACCTAATGTTTGTAGGTGCAAAGATATATTTTTATTTTGAAATACCTATAATTAGGTATGACTTTTTTATATTATTTAAACAAATTCAAAATAAGGAGAAAGGCAATAAGCACGTATATTCAGCGTTATATGAATATGAGTAAACGTGCATTGGGCATTTTTGCCTGTCTGCTTGCCATCATGACGTCATTCGCACAGGAGAGGAAGGTCGAAAACCGTCCTTATACTGACTTGCGCCAATTTCATTTTGGCGTTTTCATCGGCACACACCTACAAGACATGGAGTTTCTCAATGTAGGACCGCAGTTGTTGGAACAGGAAGACGGCACCTATCTGGAAAAGATCGTATCCTGCGACCAGGACCGTTGGGATCCGGGATTCAACGTGGGTGTGCTTGGTGAGCTCCGGCTCAACACCTATTTTCAGTTCCGCATCGCACCTGCCATGTATTTCGGCAACCGCCACATCACCTTTTACAACCACAGCGCCGAGCACCATCAAGAAGAGCATCAGGATCTGAAGACCGCCTATGTCACTTCCGCCTTCGACCTGATATTCGCTGCTCCACGTTTCAACAATCACCGGCCATACCTGATCGCCGGCCTCAATCCGGTCATCAACCTGTCGGGCCGTGACAATGATTTTCTGAAACTCAAGCGCTATGATCTCTTTGCGGAAATAGGACTTGGCTGTGACTTTTATCTGCCGTTTTTCAAATTGCGCCCAGAACTGAAGTTCATGTACGGTCTGACCAACAGTCTTGACACCGACCATGCCAACCATCTGAAAAACCGCGAAATGCTCATGTATACCAACTCCGTCAGCAAGACCCGTGCTAAGATCATCGCGCTGACGTTCTATTTCGAATAAGTAATTATAAGAAAAGCCCTGCAGACTGCCTCCTAAACGGTCATCTTGCAGGCCTGCAGGGCATCACGACTCATTTCTTTTTCAAGTCGACGGTCATCTTGCCTATCCAGATGCCGTGCTTGCCGTTCTGGTCAACAGCCACCGCCTTGCCGTCCATGTTGTCCACATATTCGAGTTCGGTGAGATAGGTATGCGAATGACCTCCAAGCACCAGGTCGATATTTCTTGATCCTGCGATCATCTTGTGATCATCGGCCAGATCGGTCTTCCAGCCCAAGTGAGAGATGCAGATCACCATGTCACACTTCTTTTTTTCTTTCAGAAAGGTCGCCACCTCGAGCGCCTTCTTCACCGGGTCGAGATAAACGACACCCGTACAATTATGCTTGTCGACAAGGCCATCCAGTTGTGGAGCCAGTCCGAAGACACCGATTTTCACCCCTTTCCGTTTGATGATCACATAGGGTTTGACCACGCCCTCGCAAGGTGTGCCTGTAAAGTCATAGTTGGCACATACGATGGGGAAGTTGGCCATTCTGAACAGTCGGGCCATATTCTCCAGCCCATAGTCAAACTCATGGTTGCCGATGGTAGCCGCATCAAGCCCCATCTGATTCATGAGTGCGATCTCCACATCCCCTTTGAACATGGTGTAGAACGGGGACCCCTGTGAGAAATCCCCACTATCAAAATAGAGCAAGTCTGGATGCTCCAACCTCTGTTGCCTGAGAAATTCTATTCTCCTGATAAAGCCTCCCCTTCCAGCTACATTCTTGTCAGCCAGATTGGGATTGAGCGGTCTGATGGTACTGTGTGTGTCATTGGTATGCAGGATGACCAACTGCTTGTCCTGTGCCTGAAGCCCTGAGACATTCATCCAAGCGATGATGATAAATACCCATATATGATTTCTCATGATACGATTCCTCCACCTACTATTCTTCCACAATAATTCTTCCTTCTATCTGTGTGTCGACTTTCTTGCCCTGGGCGGTCATTTCCTTGAAATACTTGATGATCAGTGCTCTGGAAAGAGCGTCATCACCGGTCATCTCCCGTCGGTCGGTGCCACTCTTGAATGCCGCCATCCGGTCGTTGCCGTGCGACACGTAATCGAGTGTGACCACCCTGTATTGCTTGGCGGGATCAATCTCTTTTCCCCCGATGGTCGCCTTGACCAGTTTGTGGTCCTTGGTGATGACCAATCTCACCTCTTTGCTCACCCCTTCGCCACCACGATAGGCTATCTGCGACATCAGTTCTTTCACCTTCTCCCCTGTCAGCGTGAGAAAAGTCACCCTATTCTCAAAAGGCGCCACGTCAAACACATCCCCCACCGTGATGGGTCCTTTGGCTAAAGATGCCCTGATTCCGCCCATATTATACACGCCAAAATCCGGCTTTTCATCATAGAACTTGCCTGACCATACGAGGACATCCGGCAACCAGTTGCTCATCGGACTTTCAGGTCTGAACGCCTCCATCGCATGCGTTGTCTCCCCCACCACGGGAGACATCAGACTGTCGACCTTGCTATTGTAAGGCGACATCAGCGTAGCCATCTGTGTGCTCAAGGGAGCATCATACTGCTGGTCGACCAGCAGTCTTGTCCGGCTGATATTTGTCACGGTATAATGGGTGGAGCATGATGCCAGCAGAAGCATCACCACCATCTGACCAGTAAAAAGCCATTTTCTATCCATAAGCCCTTCAAATCTGATTTTTACATCTATTGATCGTCTGCGAAGATTGATCGTCTGCAAAGATTGATCGTCTGCAAAGATTGATCGTCTGCGAAGACACACATTTTCTGCGAAGATACACATTTTTCTTCAAAGAGAGCGTATGAAGCGTCTGAAAAGAAGTAAAAATCATTGTTTAGGAGAAAAAAATACCCTTTCATCCGACAGAATACAAAAAAAATGATTACCTTTGCACCGCTTTTTTGCGTAACCTATGACAGGAAGAAGAGTTGCCTAGTTATGTTGCGTAGAAGGACAAGTTCATTTAATCAACAATCACAATGGATTTAATTAAAGTTGCTGAGCAAGCATTTGCAACTAACGTAGCCGAGCAAGCCAAGGCTGCGGGTAAAAAATTTGAGGAGTTTCATCCTGGTGACACCATCACCGTCGCCTACAAGATTATCGAGGGCAACAAGGAGCGTATCCAGCTCTATCGTGGTGTGGTGATCCGCATTTCAGGTCATGGTGAGAAGAAGCGTTTCACAGTGCGCAAGATGTCTGGCACGATTGGTGTGGAGCGTATTTTCCCCATTGAGTCACCCAACATTGACAGCATTGAGGTCAACAAGCATGGTAAGGTTCGCCGCGCCAAGCTTTACTATCTCCGTAAGCTCACTGGCAAGAAAGCCCGTATCAAGGAGAAGTGGAGTGCACCCAAAGCACAGTCTTAAATCAAATGAAATAAGGGGTTTCATGCTATTGAAACCTCTTTTTTATTCCATTTATTCATCATCAAACCATCACTTATGAAAGAATTGGCATTGAAATACGGTTGTAATCCCAACCAGAAGCCCTCACGCATCTTTATGACGGAGGGAGAGTTACCATTGGAAGTGCTCAACGGACGCCCCGGCTACATCAACTTCCTCGACGCGCTCAACAGCTGGCAACTTGTCAAGGAGCTCAAGGCCGCCACAGGTCTTGCCGCTGCCGCCAGTTTCAAGCATGTGTCTCCAGCCGGTGCCGCCGTAGGACTTCCACTGAGCGACACGTTGAAAAAAATCTACTTTGTAGACGATATCAAAGAGCCCCTCTCCCCTATCGCCTGTGCCTACGCACGCGCAAGGGGCGCCGACCGCATGAGCAGTTACGGTGATTTCGTCGCACTGAGCGACACCTGTGACGCCGTGACCGCCAATCTCCTCAAACGTGAGGTGTCGGATGGCGTGATCGCGCCCGACTACACTCCTGAGGCCCTTGAGATCCTTCGCGCCAAGCGAAAAGGCACCTATAATGTCATCAAGATTGACCCGACCTATAAACCCGCTCCTGTAGAGACCAAACAGGTCTTCGGCATCACGTTTGAACAAGGGCGCAACGAGATCGACCTGAGCAATCCTGAGATATTCGCCAACATGCCTACCCGCTGCAAGGAATTGCCCGAGGATGCCCGCCGAGACCTGATGATCGCCCTCATCACACTGAAATATACGCAGAGCAACAGCGTCTGCTATGTGAAGGACGGACAGGCCATCGGTATCGGTGCCGGACAGCAGAGCCGTATTCATTGCACCCGGCTGGCAGGCAACAAGGCCGACATCTGGTGGCTCCGCCAACACCCGAAGGTGATGAACCTGCCCTTTATCCCCGGTATCCGCCGTGCTGACCGCGACAATACCATCGATGTGTATATCAGCGAGGACCACGACGACGTGCTCAGCGACGGAGCTTGGCAGCAGTTCTTCACCGAGCGCCCCTCAGTGCTCACCATGGAAGAGAAGAAATCATGGATCGCCCAAAACACGAAGGTGTCATTGGGCAGCGATGCCTTCTTCCCCTTCGGCGACAATATCGAACGAGCTCACAAGAGCGGCGTGGAATATATTGCCCAGGCCGGAGGCAGTGTGCGCGACGACCATGTGATAGCCACCTGCGACAAATCTGGCATTGCGATGGCTTTCATCGGCATACGCCTGTTCCACCATTGATCTCTATCCGATCATGAGTAAGGGAGACGACATAGACGCCATCATCGAGGGTGGCATCGTATGGGAGCGGGGAAGCAGCGGAGACCATGCTTCCTCCTCACAGAAACAGAAGACGAAGGCCAAGAAGAAAGCCTACATCACCGGTGCCCATGGAAGCGGCAGCGCGCGCCAGAAAGCGAAATACCGCCAGCAGCGCGCCAACCGGCACAAATAAGAACCATTTATGATCCATCAAGGGGATGTGTTTTTGTGACACATCCCCTTGATTTTTTACATTTCCTTATCTCAGCATCATCCCCGAGAAGATGCGGCCGGAGTTGATACCCATACGGCGGGCGGAGAAGAAGTCTTGGTAGTGGGTGTAGGTGCAGATACCGGCAACATGGATGTTTGCTTCGGGTATGCCCAATTCGATGAGCTGCATCTTATTGCACATCCATAGGTCGATGTGCCATTTCTCATACTTGCGGGCGATGCGCCGCATGTCGAAGTCAGCCAGCTCAAACTGCTCATACACCTCATTGCCCACCTCAAAACTGTCGAGGGAGATGCCCGGTCCGATGACCGCCATGAGCTGTTGCGGTGCAGCAGCATATTCCACGGCCATCGCAGTTACCGCCTTTTGTACGATCCGCTTCACCGTCCCCCGCCACCCCGCATGTACGGCACAACACGCATGGTGCTCAGGATCATAGATCAGCACGGGGATGCAATCGGCCGTAGATACCCCGATGCACACACCAGTGCAATTGGTCATCACGGCATCCTTTCCCTCCAGACAGGAAAGCCTCTCATCCAGACTCTTTGCCTCCAGCCATTGCCTGTCAATGATTTCCACCTTATCACCATGCACCTGATGAGGATAGACAAGATGATGCCCGTCGACACCCAGATACTGGCACAACGACTCACGGTTGGCCTCGATGTCGTCGGGGTTGTCACCACAATAATAATTAATGTTGAACGAGGCGTAATTGCCCTTCCCCACTCCGCCATGGCGTGTGGTACTGAAGGCCATCACCCCAGGTCCCATGTCATACTCATGAAGGACAGGCCGGCTCATTGTTCGTCTTCGTATTCGAAATCGTCGAGATCCTCCACCGCATCATCATCGATAAACACGATATCCCCATCCTCTCCCTCTGATGCCATCTCCAGGGCGAAGCGCGACATATCCTTGTCGCGATGAACGAGCGTGTCCTCCGATGTGATGCTCTGCAGTTTGTTGCTCTCACTGTTGAGTTCAGCCCACAGCACATCTTTCAACTCATTCAGGCCCTTTCCTGTCACAGCCGAGATGAAGACCGTCTGCACGTCATCAGGCAATGTGTCACGGAGGAGGTCGATCAGTTCCTCATCGAGCAAGTCGCATTTTGTGACCGCCAGCACACGATGCTTGTCCAGCATCTCCGGATTGAAATTCTCCAGTTCGTTAAGCAGCACCTCATATTCATGTTTGATATCATCCGTGTCTCCCGGAATCATGAAGAGCAACAGCGAGTTGCGCTCTATATGCCGGAGGAACCGCAGGCCTAAGCCTTTTCCCTGGCTGGCTCCCTCGATGATGCCGGGGATATCAGCCATGACAAACGACTTTTTATCGTGATAGCCCACAATGCCGAGCGATGGCTCAAGCGTGGTAAAAGGATAATTGGCGATTTTTGGTCTGGCACTCGACAGGGCCGACAACAATGTTGATTTCCCCGCATTGGGAAATCCCACCAGTCCCACATCGGCCAGCAATTTCAATTCGAGGATCACGGTCATCTCCTGCATGGGTTCACCAGGCTGGGCATAACGTGGTGCCTGGTTGGTGGCCGATCTGAACTGAAAATTGCCCATACCGCCTCTACCCCCCTTCAACAGGCAAACCACCTGCCCGTCATAGGACACGTCGCAGACATACTTGCCCGTCTCGGCGTTGTAGACAACGGTACCGCAAGGGACATCGATATACTCATCTTTCCCTTTTATGCCATGACATTTGTCACGGCCGCCATTGCCTCCATGTTGCGCAAAGATATGACGTTGGTATTTCAGATGGAGGAGTGTCCAATAGTTATGGTTTCCCCTGAGATACACACTTCCACCGTCGCCACCGTCGCCACCGTCCGGCCCACCATTGGGCTGATATTTCACATGCCTGAGGTGCATAGAACCTTTGCCGCCCTTTCCAGAGCGGCAACAGATTTTCACATAGTCAACAAAATTCGACTCCATGTCGGTGTTTACAGTTGGTCGATCACCTGACAGATGTCGGCAAAGATCCGGTCGAGTTCGCCAAGACCATCAATCTGATGACGCAGTCCTTCTTTCTCATACCATGCGATGAGCGGTGATGTCTGGCTATGATACACCCCAAGACGCTTCTGGATGGTCTCCTCGTTGTCGTCACTTCTACCGCTTCTCAGACCTCTCTCCAACAGCCGTTTCATCAATTCCTCCTCGGGCACGTCGAGTTCGATCATCGCAGCCACCTGATGGCCTCTCTCAGCGAGCATTTTCTTGAGCGCCTCTGCCTGTGGTACGGTGCGTGGGAAACCGTCGAAGATAACTCCTTTGTGCTTAGGTCCGAAACTGTCGTAGACACTGGCCAGGATATCGACAATGAGAGAATCTGGAACAAGCATACCGTCGTCAATATATTGTTTGGCGATTTTTCCCAGTTCTGTCTCATTTTTTATCTCGTTGCGCAACACGTCGCCTGTTGAAATGTGGTTGAATCCATATTTCTGTATCATCAACTCACTTTGGGTGCCTTTACCTGATCCAGGAGCACCAAAAATAACTACATTTTTCATTTTTATATTCTCTTCGTTTTCAGTTACCAGCGTATAGATATCTTTGAGTCCCCGACCCTGCTGGTTGTAGTCGAGTCCATATCCAAGAATAAAGTCGTTGGGAATCTCCATCACCACATAGTCGATGTTGATATCCACCTTCAACTTCTCCGGTTTGAGAAGAAGTGCACAGATATGTACCGACTCAGGGCCTCTGGTGCCCAATGTCTCCAGCATCCGCTGCATAGTCAGTCCAGTCTCCACGATGTCCTCCACGATAATGATCGTCCTACCTGCAAGGTTCTCATTGATGCCGATCACCTCGGTCACCTTCCCCGTAGAGGTGGTGCCTTGATAAGAAGCCAATTTGACGAATGATATTTCCGAAGGAATGGTGATGCGCCTCATGAGGTCGGCTGCGAAGATGAACGCCCCGTTGAGCACCGCGAGGAAGAGAGGATTCTTTCCAGCCATGTCGTGGTTGATCTTCTCTGCCACCGCATCGATACGCCGGTGGATTTCCTCTTCAGGAATGGAGATTTGGAATTTTTTGTCAAGAACTTGAATTTTTTCCATAGGCTGTCGATTGATTGATTCGTTTGTTTTGCAAAAATAATAAAAATAGGACAAAGTTAGTTCACGAGTTGCTATAATTTTTGTAATTTTGCGGCGTATGAAAATATTTATGAATGAACAACTGAAAGAGCTCGACAAGTATACCATCGAGCATGAGCCCATCAAATCCATTGATCTGATGGAGCGTGCCGCCAAGGAACTTGCCAAAGCTATTTGCGACGAGTGCACGAAATCCACTCCCATCGTGGTTTTTGCCGGTCCTGGCAACAATGGTGGTGACGCACTTGCTGTGTCGCGTTTACTTGCCCAGAAAGGCTACCAGATCACTGTTTACCTGTTCAACACAGGCAATCATCTGTCGGAAGAGTGCATGGAGAACAAGCAACTCGCACTCGAATGCAACAGCATCAAGCAGTTCGTGGAAGTGACCCATGAGTTCGACCCGCCACAGCTTACCTCTTCGACAGTCGTGATCGACGGTCTTTTCGGAACAGGTCTCAAGAAGCCTTTGGAGAGTGGTTTTGCTTCATTGGTGAAGTATATCAACCAGTCACCCTGCCGGGTGGTGAGCATTGACATTCCATCAGGCCTGATGACGGAAGACAACACCTACAACATCCATAACCACATTATCCGTGCCGATGTCACGCTGACGATCCAAACCCGCAAACTGGCATTCTATTTTGCAGACATCCAACCATATATCGGCCGTCTCCGCGTGCTTGACATCGGTTTGTCAAAAGAGTATATCGAGAAGGCTTCCACTCCTTTCACCCAACAAGAACATGGTGATGTGAGTGCGCTGCTGATTCCCCGTCATGATTTTGTGCACAAGGGAGCCATGGGTCATGCGCTGCTCATCGCAGGCAGTTATGGCATGGCAGGTGCTGCTGTGCTGGCCTCTCGCGCCTGCCTTCGTTCGGGTGTAGGCAAATTGACCGTCCACACGCCCACCAAGAACTGCGACATTCTTCAGGTGGCCGTTCCTGAGGCCGTATTGCAGTTTGACTATGATGAGCACTACTTCTCCGATGCCGTGGATGCCAATGACTTCGACTCATTGGGCATTGGTCCTGGTTTAGGTCAGGAAGAAGCCTCTGCCATCGCCCTGATCGCCCAGTTGCGGCGCACACAAGCCCCCATCGTGGCTGATGCCGACGCCCTCAACATCTTGGGCAGCCATCGTGCCTGGATACAGCAGTTGCCCAAGGGGATGATTCTCACACCTCATCCCAAAGAGTTTGACCGTCTATGCGGCAGCCGTTGCAGTGACGACTACGAGCGTCTTTGCAAGGCCAAGGATATGGCAGTGAAGTTGCAGATTTATATCATCCTCAAAGGTCACTATTCAGCCCTCTGTTCTCCCGACGGCACGGTGATCTTCAATTCCACCGGCAACTCAGGTATGGCAACCGCCGGCACTGGCGATGTGCTCACGGGCATCATCACCGGTCTGTTGGCTCGTGGTTACCATCAGAAGGAGGCCTGCCAGTTGGGTATGTATCTTCATGGTCTTGCCGGCGATCTTGCAGCCGAGGCAAAAGGCAAGGAGAGTCTTGTGGCCAGCGACGTCATCGACTATCTGCCCCAAGCTTTCGCACAATTATAGCAACCTGTCTCAGCAGATAAGAAATTATTATTCTATTTGCAGCAGACGAGATAATCAACGCTTATTGCAGCAGACCATATTCATCGCAGCATACAACATCAAATGAGGGCTTGCCGGTTGGCAAGCCCTCATTTGATGTTGTATTAAAAGATCACAGAAATTAGTCGAGTTGTCCGAGTTTTCCGTCAGAACCGAGCACGTCGATGATCTTGTGCTTGTACATCTTCTCCATCTCGTCACGAGCGGGTCCGCAGAATTTACGTGGGTCAAACTCACCGGGTTTCTCCACCAAAGTCTTGCGCACAGCAGCGGTGAAGGCAAGACGTGAGTCGGAGTCGATGTTGATCTTGCAGACAGCGCTCTTGGAAGCTTTGCGCAACTGCTCCTCGGGAATACCCACTGCATCAGGCAGTTTGCCACCATACTCATTGATGATGTCAACATACTCCTGTGGCACGGAAGAAGAACCGTGGAGGACGATGGGGAATCCAGGAAGCTTCACCATGATGGCGTCGAGCACATCGAATGCCAGTGGCGGGGGCACCAGTTTACCGGTCTTCGGGTCACGTGTGCACTGCTCCGGAGTAAATTTGTAAGCGCCATGGGATGTACCGATAGAGATAGCGAGGGAGTCAACACCAGTGCGGCTCACGAAGTCAATCACCTCTTCGGGTTTTGTGTAATGGCTTTCAGCAGCCACAACCTCGTCTTCCACACCTGCGAGCACACCAAGCTCACCCTCTACAGTGACATCAAACTGATGAGCATAGTCCACCACTTTCTTGGTGAGTGCGATATTCTCCTCATAAGGTAATGAAGAACCGTCGATCATCACTGATGAGAAGCCAAAATCAATACAGCTCTTGCAGGTCTCAAAGCTGTCGCCATGGTCAAGATGGAGTGCGATCTCAGGATGCTTGCATCCCAGTTCCTTAGCATACTCCACAGCACCCTGAGCCATAAATTTCAGCAGGGTCTGATTGGCATAGTTGCGAGCTCCCTTTGATACCTGAAGGATGACGGGGCTCTTGAGGTCGCTGGAAGCCTTGATGATGGCCTGCAGCTGCTCCATGTTGTTGAAATTGAAAGCTGGGATGGCATAACCGCCATTGATGGCACGTGCGAACATCTCTCTGGTGTTCACGAGGCCCAAAGTCTTGTAATCTACCATAACTTGATGAATATGTTATTGTTTAAAAGTATAATCCGAATGCAAAATTAACACATAAAATTGTCAAATCAAAGATTTTTAAGTATTTTTATAGCCATATTCGATGGGAAAAAACTGCATAGCCAAAGATAGGCGCAAAGGTTTTACAAATTTGTAAGACGCAGTTAGCAAACAACAACCGGAGCAAATAGATTGCTCCGGTCAAGGTGATAGGGGTGATAAGGGTTTTAAAGGCGATAGGACCTTTTCACTGCAAGATGATTTCTGGCAGGCTATTCTTCTGTATCAATGACTTTCCAGATGAGCGCTGCCAATGCTCCTCCCACGAGCGGGCCAATGATAAACACCCACAATTCCTGAAGGGCCTTTCCACCCTCAAAGATAGCCGGTCCAATAGACCGTGCCGGGTTGACGGAAGTGCCGGTGAAATGGATACCCACGAGATGGATGAGAACCAGCGAAAGACCGATGGCCAGTCCGGCAAGGTTGTTGGTTGCCCCATTGGTCTTGGCGGTAGCGCCGAGGACCACCAGCACGAAGAGCATAGTAAGCACGACCTCGACAATCAGTCCGTTGGTCACACCAAAAGCACAGGCATTGGCACCCGTATGCGTTGTGATGAAAGGATCGCCTATGGTTGTGCCGACAATCCCCGCCAGGGCAGCAGCTGCCAAGATGCCACCAATGATCTGAAAGAGCATATACATCCCACAATCCTTCAGACTCATGCGTCCACTAAGAAACATGCCTAAAGATATAGCAGGATTAATATGGCATCCCGAAACGCCTCCGATGGTATAGGCCATTGCCACGACAGCAAGACCAAACGCGAAGGCTGTCCCCACCACAGAAACGGTGTCGATACCACAACCGAGTGACACAGCAGCTCCACACCCCAAGAAAGTAAGGGTGAATGTCCCCACCATTTCAGCTAAATACTTTTTCATGATGCTAATATTTTTCAAAAATTTTAATACTTTTCGCCATTATCACCGCAAAATTAAGAAAATTTTTTGAATTATGCAACAATTTTTAAGAAATTTATTAAAAAGCAGGGTTTTTCCAAAAAGATAGGAGAGCCTAGGAGAATCTAGGAAAACCTAGTAGGGCCTAGAAGATGCTAGGAGATGCTAGGAAGGCCTAGGAGATGCTAGGAGGCCTAGGAGATGCTAGGGGATGCTAGGAGATACCAGGAGGCCTAGGGGATGCTGGGCTGATTTACAAGTATTTTGCGATATCACTTTCGAGGTTTTTGATCTGTCTGGGTCCCATGACAGCCTCGTTGGCACGATTGATGATATAGTCGATAGGCAATCCCTGAGCCTGATAGAGGTATGCCGACGAAGCCCCGTTCATGTCGCGGACAGAGATCCAGGGAAGAGCGGCAGTCTGGGTCTTCCAGAAATGGTCGTCGTCATCGAGCGACACCTGATAGATCTCCAATCCCCGGTCGTGGTATTTATTGTAGAGTTCGCGCAGTGCGAGGATACGTGCGGCACTTCCCTCTGCTGCGAAGATATGGAAATCGAGAAGCACCACCTTCCCTTTGAGGTCGGTAAGCCTTCGTGTCACCCCTTTGTTGTCGGGAAGCACGATATCGACGACAGTAGCCTCGCTCACCTTATCCGCATCGACCATCAGTCCCCTGTTGCTGGCATCTACGATCCGTTTGGTCTTCATGGCCTCAATGGCGATATTGTGCAGGTTCTGCCCACGCAGGGAGTTGGGGTAATACAGGTCCCAACTGGTGGCGACAGCCGAGAAAGGTTTCACATCTTCCACGTCATTTCTGGGATTAAACACCATCACGTAGGAATTCCCGACCACGATACCCTGAAAGAGTGCGAAATAAGAAGAAGCCCTTCTGGGGTCACGGTAGATGAACTGGTTTCTCACGTTGTCCTTGTAAGCCTCTATGACATGCATCACACTGTCTCTCACCCCATTGGCACTGAGATTGGGATCATCGACGATCTGCTGAGCCTTTGCCTGCAGTTGCTGCTGCATGATAGCCAATTGCTTGATGACAGCACAGTCTTCATTTCCTTTGATATCATAGTGGGATGCCATGGTGGGATAGGAAGCGCTGACGGAGATGGTCTCCACGGAGTCGACAGAGAAATTGATGATCTGGTCAGCGATACGCAACCTGTAAAACTCCGGTGCACCTTCCGGTGCATCCGTGGAAAAAGCGAACGAACCATCGGCAGACAATTTGGTAGAATCCACCTTTTGCGGGCCGTCGAGCGCCATATTTTCGAGATATAGCACGGAGTCGTTGGCTTCTGTGATCTGTCCCTCCACTTTGAAATTGCCCTTACCACAGGCGATGAGACAAACTACCACCACAGCAGTGGCAGCGAGTGAAAACAAGTTTGAGATATTCTTTTTCATGATAGTCACGTTGTTATTGGTGTGCAAAATTAGTCAAAGTCAAACGATTATCAAAAAAATGGCCATCTTTTTTTACAGCAAGGGCTAGCGCTCCATCGGCATTCTAGGTGCAGATGGGATATTTGTTGCTGTAATACAGCAACATACTGAACAAAAGAATGACAACCGCAAGCAAAGCCCCTCTCTATAATGGGATGCCCTCCTCTCTATAAAGGGATGCCTCCTCTCCATAAAAAGAGCCCTCCTCTCAATAAAAGAGCCCCCCTCCATAAAGGGAGCGTC
>CADCQC010000177.1 GCA_902803455.1 uncultured Prevotellaceae bacterium | reverse complement strand
TGGAGACCACCGACGGCGGACATTTCGTCTTCAACGTCCCACCCTATTACGGCAACGGCATCCTCTTCCTCAGTGCCCACGATATCGGCATCAGTGAAAACAAACAGAAACGGATCTCCATGCGTGGACGCCTCGACGAGGACTCATGGCCCGAATATTATGTGAAGCGCGACCTCTTCTACCCCATCTTCGCCAAGAAATACGACTACTACCAATGCCATCAGCCAGAGCCCGTCAACACGACAGGAGAAGAGAATGGTGATATCGCCATCTCTCCCTCAGAACGTCTGTCGTCGATGGACCGCACGCTGAAGGGCATCGAGGTGAAGACCCGTCGCCGCCGCAGTCTTCACGACATCGACTACAGCAAGCCCGCCTATGTCTATGATGCCTACGAGCTCTACAATCTCGCCACCGATTATGGTCTCTCCTACGGTAAGCTCAACTTCCGCCGTTTCCCCATGCAGGTGACCATGCTTCTGTTGGGCAACTACAACAGCGAGCGCTCTTTCAATCTCGACGGACGGATGAACGACAACCTCTTCTACCGCAGTTACACGCCAGATGATCCTTTTGGTGTGCGCACCCTGCAGATGCAGAGCAACTACGCCATCGCGAAAGATCTGCAACTGAAACGACAAGACAAGATACGTCTGTTCACCGACTTCGAGTTGCGCAACGAAGATACGCCAAAAGAACAGGCACTGATGCTGGCCGACGTGACACTCGACTTCGTGACGATTCCCAATGACGGCATGCGCCACACCTACCGTGACCGCCGCATTATCCTACATGGCTTCGACATACCAGATGAGTTTTACCATCCTGACTACAGTCAGACACCCCTGCCATCCGACCTCAAAGACTACCGCCGCACGCTCTATTGGAACCCCAACGCCACCACCGACGCAGATGGCCGCGTGAGCACCACCTTCTACAACAATGGCAAGGTGACACGCATCCGAGTGAGCACTGCCGGCGCTCTCGGCAAAAAGCCATAAAACCTCAAAAACTAAAATGATATGATCAGACAATTATTTATCATGCTGTTGTTCAGTCTACCCAGTGTGACTTTTTCACAAGGAATGAAAGCAAGTGGTCACACCATTGAAGAACTGGTACCTGAAGGCTGGACCCATCAGGAAACGTTTGGAGACCTCAACAAAGACGGCCTCATCGACCTGGTGATTATCGCCACTCCCAACAATCCCGAGAACATCAAAAAACGCGAGGACGGCTATGAGTACAACTTCAACCAGCCGATCTTAGGCGTCTATTTCCGTACGAAAGAAGGAGTCTATTCCTGTTGGAAACTCTATCCTGAAATGATTCCAGCCAGACCCGACGAGTACGTCAGCATCGACCCGACCATCAACATCACCGACCGCCAGGTGCTGGTCGTGGACCTGGATTATTTCTCCAGTGCAGGAAGCTACGGCACAACGAATTACTCTTTCCTCTTCCGTTTTCAGAAAGGCGACTTCTATCTGATTGGTGAAGATGAGCGACAGTTTTCCCGCAATACCGGAGAATCAGAAGTGATCAGCAAGAACTATCTTACCTATAAGCAGCAGCGGGTCACTTCCAATGAGTTTGACACCACCGTCAAAAAGAGGGAGCAGTGGAAAAAACTTCCCCACAGCCCCCTCCGCAAGATGGGCACCTGGACCCTTGGTGATTAACCTATGATGTGGTCCTGTCGGTCCTCAGTGATCACCGTCACCTGACGACCTGCTTTCTACCGTTGACGACATAGACCCCCTTGGGCAATCCCTGCAAAGAGGTTGCCCCTTTTCTTACCAGCACGCCTGACAAAGAATAGACATCAGCCGGTTGTGACGGCACATCGACCTTCACCATCTCCACGGGTGTAGGATCATTCTTCTGATTGACCACGAAGGTGACAGTGTTGCCCAACCATTCTGTGGTGGAATTCTGATGATCGACGTAATTCTTCAAACCGATGTAATATTCTTTACCCCATTCAAGACACTCAAACTGGAATTCCAAGTCGGTAGTTGCCTTGGGAGCGAGATTGAGGTAATCAGACCGGTCATAGGTAATATTATATCTCTTAGGATCCTCAAAGAGGTAAGCGTAAATCGTCCTGTAATAACCCTCGGAATTGTCATTTCTGATTTTCACCTTGAGGACGGGATCCGTCGTTGCCACGATAGAAGAGCTGACCACCTTAAGATTGCTCTTTGACTTAGGCGCCGCCTTGATATCCACGGTGATGGGCTTGAGGTTGTTCGAACCCTCCTCATCGATGTCAAGCCATAGATTCCATTTTCCAGGAGCATTTGGCGTGAAATATAAGGAAGCCTCCTCGCGCACCCCCGACTCAAAAGCCACCGTCACCTGGTCGACAGCTTTGCCTTTCTCATTTGTCTGTGACGCAAAGAGGTAGAAGTCACCATTATACTCCTCCGCCTCATTGACCACGGCAAAGACAATCTCCTGAGGGATGCCAACGACACAGTTGCCCTTGCAGACCGTGCTCTTAATATGAAGGTCTCCACTCGGATGATAGACAATCTTTTTGACAGCCCCTTTGCTGATGGTCACCTCGAAGAAAAGGGAGAAGTCGCCCACCACATGATACCATCCCATATTCTCTACCCTGCTAAAGGGATAGAAGTTATAGACGCCATCATCCAGTTCCCAATTGTCGAGGTCGATATTGACGGTGCGTGCGTCAAACCTCTCAAAGAAATTGGACAAATTGGCCACATCGAAACTCCCACTATCGTCATTGGCGAGAGAATAAGCGAAGCCATACTCAAAAGTGCCATCCAGTCCGGATCTCTTGCCAAACTGAATATAGAGGATATGGTTCTCATTCCACATTTTCTCCACCGACAGCGTGCGATACTCCTCTTTGTCGCCCGTCGGTTTCTGGATACCGACAACGGCACCTTGCGTCATGGAGTAACCGCCATTCGAAGTACTGCTACCCGTACCTCCACCGTTGGGATTAAGGATAGAGAGTTTGTAGTATCCGTTGCAGTATCCGCCCCATCCCCAGTTGATATGGTAGAATCCGTTGCCGTCGTATCCGTCGCAGACGAAGGCATGGCCACCTCCCGGGTTGGACCCGTTATAGACCACCGGTCTCTTACGTCTGAGTTCGTCATAAATCAGGTCATCCCATGCCTCTGTGGTATAGTCAGCCCTTCTCTCAAACCTGGTGTTGACATCATAGCCAAAATAGGTACGCAAGCCATTGGCCACATCGTTGGTGTAAGCACTTGAAGCCGTAGTGCCATAATCCATCTCCACCGACTGTCCACAATATCTCATGAGCGTGGCTACAGCCTTACAGCTGACGTCTGACTGCCCTTCATCATACCTATTGAGCATGTTTTTCCAGTCAAACCTCACTTTGGAGAGTTTTGAAACCTTTCCGACCCTTTCCGACTCATAAGCAGGGATCTCCTCTGAGAAAGACTGAGGCCACTCGTTGTAGCGCATCACCTGCGCCATGGCCGTAGCCACACAACCAGTGTAGCAATGCACCCCATCTTTTGTAGGACATAGCATATTGTAGGCTTCTCCCTCCTCCGAAGCATCTCCCTGATCCCAAGCCGTGGTGATCAGTTTTGCTATTGCGGGATGTGACGGCAAGCGTGCCGGTGTGCCATCAGCCTTTCCCTGCTGCAAGAGCGTGATCTGCTGCTCATAATCCTCCAGCCATGCCCGCATCACCTCAGGTATCTTCTCCTCGTCGTAGGATCCCTCCAGGCAATATCCGAGAATCTCGTCGGTACGTTCATCACCTGATACAATGACGAATCCCCGTTGCTCGGCGGCATTAAAAATATAATAAGGAGCTGCCTGCTCACCCATTCCATGCCTTGCCACTCTTTGCATCGTCTGTGAGAAAGGCATTTTGTTCTGCTGCATGAATAAAACAGCCTTTTGCTTAGCCGCCTCCATCGACACGGGCTGTGCATTGACACACATCACCGCAAGTATCAACAAAAAAAAAAAAAAAAACGTCTTTTTCATAACTCTTAATGATATTTCATGGTAAATAATCCAGTAGAGGACAGCACCCATAGCTATCCTATTTCGCAAAAATAGTATTTTTTTCCTACAAAAGCAAATCCAAAGGCTCGGAAATAGCAAAAATGTTCACAAAGCATATACACCATAAGTAAATTATCGTCATTTTCATGAAAATGGCACAATTACACCATTATATTTATACATCTTCAATAATTGTCATATTAATACAAAAGTATTTTTTACATGTTACAAAAGTAACAATATGTAACAAAAGATAGAGTAATGGTTACAAACGCTCAAAAGACTTAGCAAAATAATATGTAATTTTGTCATGAATTAATGGTAATCCATGCTCTTTACCTAATAAAAGCAACACTTTTGAAAGAACGATACAACTCAACTATTACAACTATTTATTAATCATTCTAACTCTACCTTATGAAAAAAATCTTTACTCTCATTGTTCTTGCATGCTTGTCGAGTGCATCTTTTGCACAAGATAAGTTTGTGGATCGAGTCATCAACGGAGATTGCGAGGGCGACGACGCATCATGCTTCTGGACGCATGAGTACAGAGACGGTGAGCGCGTTGAAGGCATTTGCCGTCTGGTGGCAGACCCCACCGATCCCAACAACCATGTAGCCATTGTTTCCTCTCGCGATCAGGAAGAAGGCGAAGCCCTTGAAGATTGGGACAGCCAATTTTTTGTGTATGTGCAGGAAAAATTGAATGTCAACGACGAGTATCGTCTGACCATGCGTATCCGCGCTGACAAACCTGCCGACTGTAGCACACAGGCCCACAACACACCTGGTGATTACAACCATTGGAATATGATTGGCAATATCCAGTTCACTACAGAATGGCAGACCATCGTGAAAGAAGGTATCGTCACCTCGCAGCAGGTCTATGGTGATGAGGGTCCAGATGTGAATACCGACTGGGAAATGCACACCATCGCCTTCAACCTCTACCTGCTGAAAGAAGCCAACAACTACTACTTCGATGACATCAAACTCGAAGTGAGAGGCGCTAAAGCTCCGACCCCCTTCGAAGGATGGTTTAACATGGTGAAAAACTCAGACCTGAGCACTGACGACGTGAGCAGTTTCACTGGCCGTGATGGTATTGATGGTGTAGACCGTCCTGCCCGCATCGTTGTAGATGCTGATGGCAAGCGTGCCCTCAATGTGACCGCTATCGATCCGGCAATCGATGAAGAGACCGGTGAGCCTCAGTCAATGACAGACTGGCAGACCCAGTTCTTCGTCACGATACCTCACGCATTCCGTGCAGGCGAGAAATACCACTTCTCCATGAAGGCACGTGCTGCGAAAGAATGCGAAATCGACACCCAAGCCCACATTACTCCTGGTGATTACAAGCATTATGAGATGTTAGGCAGAATCGCCCTTACTCCTGAGTGGCAAGAGTTTGAGTATGAAGGTGAGATCAACAGTGATCAGGCAACGAGCCGCACCATCGCCTTCAACCTGCAAGTACTGAAAGAAGCCAACGAGTATTATTTCCGTGACATCGAGTTCAGTGTGAATGCCGCCGATATTGCCGATAGTGAACGCACCTTGGGCGAAGAAGCGGTATCCATGCCTGTACCAGATAAAGACGGCGAGGCGCGTGTGACTATCGACATGACAGCTTGTATGGAGCAGTTGGGTGTCACAGACTTCAAGGATCTGATTACAGGCAGCAACATGAAAATCATTACCGATGATGGCACATTCTCGAAAGATGCCCTCTCACCTGTGAACGACGGTGCCAGCATCAATGCAGATGGCATACTGGATCCCGACGGCGATATCACCTTTGAGATTGATGACAGTTCAACTGACAACCAGGCCACCTTCGTCATCAGCAACTTCGGTGAGCGTCTTGCAGCAGGCCAGGCTATTGCGACACGTATCTGCTTCCAGCATGCCGGATGGTTCTATGTCTACAACGTGACATTTACCGATCAGGAGAACTTCGACGGTATCCGTACGGTGACCGCACAGCCCACGAAGGGTCTCATCTACGACCTGAGCGGCCGTCAGGTGGCTCGTCCTACCAATGGTATCTTCATCCTCGACGGTAAGAAGTTCATCAAGAAATAAAGAAAAACATTTGCAACTCATAAAGGTAACTGGCTCCTGCCGATACACATCAAAGTATCAGGCAGGAGCCTTTTTTATGGGGACTACTTGAAGAAGACAACAAGCTGTGGCATCTTGGCCATGTAGCACTCTACCAAGATTTGGACATCTAATCGTGCCATATTTAAAATGCCATTCCTCATTCTCAGGAATGGCATTTTAAATATGACAGAAATCGTTTGTTTTACTTTTTGACGAACTTACAGGTAGCCGTCTGTCCTTGGGCATTGCTGACCCTTGCGACATAGCAGCCAGCCGGCAACTGTCCGAGAATGACTTCAGCATAGCCACCTCTCAAAGAGGTGCTCCTTGTATCCACAGGCTGTCCGGCAAGGTTGTAGATATCGGCCTTCACGGCATCATTTCTATCAGAGCGGATGACAAGATTTCCCAAGACATAACGCACCGTCAACTGGCTTTTGCCGTAAGCCATCAGATCCTTCACGCCAGAAGTGGGCTGCTCCACATCCACCATATAACTGGTCTTGATATTTGGTTGGGCGATGGTAGGCAGATTGAGCACATAGACATTGCTGTTGCCGTCAGGATAACGTCCTACGGTCTCATCACCCTGATGCTCAGCATAGACCAGTTGGTCGCTCCAGGAGCCATCTGCGGCAGTGAGCATGATGGTCCCCCCCTCCTTGGCGAGTTTAAACGAGGCATGGAGTTGTCCGGCCGATTCCTGTTTGTCACACCAGACAATGAGATGGCCATGAGGAGGAATGATGGTCGAGGCATTGGTTCCCTCCTTGGAGATCTTGCTCTTCTGCGGTTTGCTGAGATTATCAGTGATATACATTCCCTCCACGTCGTAGGGCTGGTCGGTGGTGTTGTAGAGTTCCACCCAGTCGTTGCGTTTCCAGTATTCGTTGACATAAATCCCATTATCAGCGCTCACCTCATTGATGCACACCGGCATGATGCCCTGTGCTCTACGTTCCTCCTCAGGAATGGGGTTGAAGCAGGCGGTCAGTTGCACATTGGTCTGGTCGGGCAGGTCGATCACAGCCTCTGTGGAATAGTAGCCCTCCTCTTCCACTCCCACCGAAGAGAGTAAGGTTGCGCACCAGAAGAGGTCGGACGATGTGGCATTGTTGTTGTGCACCTCGACGGCGATGACATTGTCACCCTGACGGAAGAGTTTTGCCGGCAGTTCAAGTGTGCCGGTGATGGGTTCATCAGCTGCGTAAGTGGTGGAAAACGTGTTGTAGGAGATATTCCCCTCCGGCATATTGACCCTTCCTGCTTCAGTCCCGTTGACATAGACGACAGCCCCGTCATCTACTTGATAATCCAGCAGGAAAATGTCCTTTGTTTTCGGTGCGGCGTCTAATGTCACTTTCTTACGGAAATAAGTGGTAGGATTTTTCTGGTTGGCATCTGACCCATAACTTACCGTTGTCTTCACGCCAGGTGTCTTATATCCCAGTGGCGCCTCACCCGAAGCCCATGAATTGTCGTTATAAGCGGTGGCTCTCCAACTGACGCTTGACAGCGCACCTTTGTCATAGTATTTCCATGTAGCATTGTTACCAAAGAGCTCATTTGTAGCCGACACCGACGGTTTCCATCCCACGAAGGAATAGCCAGCAGGCGCCTTTGCCTCCAATGTCACAGGCTGGAAGAGTTTTCCGTCGAACTCGGCATAAGGCACCTCAATGCCATTCACATAGAGATTGGCCCCCTCGGTATCCACGCCGAGTCTGACACTCTGCTTTTTCACGTTGGAGAGTTGCATATATTTGAACTGCTGCATGCAAGTCATCATCGACTCATTGAGGGTATTGAGTTTGTTGATAATCAGGTTGGCCGAAGTATCAGGAGAGCGCCACCCGTCGAGTTGCATCATCGGTCTCACTCTGTCGGCTAGTTCGTTGACGATGGCTGTCGCTTTTTCCTTTTCGAAAACGCTACCTCCGATCAGGCAATAGGTATCAATAAACTGTTTTCTGAACTCCTCGTTGCTGAGCATCTGCAGGAAGAACGTGACGAGTTTGATTTCCTCATGGCGTTCCTCATTCAAGTCATAGATATAGTTGAAGGTATGCCACTGATCATTGGCGAATGCGGTGAAAGGATTGGAATTTTTGAAAGCGAAGTCAAGGTCAAAGGTGACGAATCTGTATTTTCCGTTGTCCTGATTTCTGAAGCCCTTGATGTTGTTGTGTGGCCAGTCCGTGGAGCCCAGGAAGAGTTCCACGGCCATGTAATTGATAAACTCATCAATATCAAGCAATTCCTTGAGTTCCTCATAGGCATCGGGCTCTGTGGCTTTTTCTCCCAGTTGATAGATTCTCTCAAGCACCTGACTGTCACCCACCATGAAGACCACGTTGGAGTCGGCACTCATCTCAAACATATCGATAAAGTCATCGTCATACCCGAAATTGGCCTCCACAAACTTCTTGTTGTTGGGCTCCCTCATATTGAGCACCCCTCTGAACTCTCCATTGACATACTCGATGACCGGCACATAAGACTGCAAGTCGAGGTTGATGCGTGCCCTTTGGATAATTGTCTGGAGCGCAGGGTCAAGGAATCGGCTTCCATTGTTCTCCCAAACATCATTGCCACCATTTCTAATGAGCAAGACCTTGTTTCTGAGATAAGGTTTCTGAGGGAAGAACATATAGTCGAGTTTGTTTTGCAGGTCAAACTCCTTTCCAGCCTTGAGTTTAAACGAGCGTGGATTGGCCGCCCTGGTCCATCCTCCTGAGACAGAGATCTCCACATCCTGGTTATATGCCATCTCCCCTTCGGGCGTGATGAAAGAGAAGTTGACCGGCCTCTCCCAATCCATATTCCAGTTACATTTGGAATCCTGTCCATTACCCGTCTTTCCGTTGGTTCCTTTGGTATCGATACCCCACTGGTTGTCGGTAAAATATTTGGGATTGCCCACAATAGACACCACAGGAATGGTGTACTTGTCGTTCGTCTTGATATACGAGCGAGTGACTGGCACGCTGGGAAGGAACCCATTCTGAAACAGTCGGAAGCAATAGTTTGTCGTGCTGCTGACAGTGAACTTGCCATCGGTGCTGATTTTCGAATCCCCCTGCATAGAGCCGTTGAATAATTCCCAAGAGATGTCGTCAAAATAGTAATTGTTGTCAGCCCTGAGTTCATTGAGGTTGAAAGCGATGGTCTGCATGTCTTTACTATTGCCACCTCCTGTCTGTTCGCTGGTAATCGTGCCCTCATAAGT
>CADCQC010000176.1 GCA_902803455.1 uncultured Prevotellaceae bacterium | reverse complement strand
TTGACCCCACAAGGGATGGTTTTCAGGAAATATGGGATTCAATACAAGATCCCACTATAGAAGATTTGATGGCTGGTATCCAGAGCAGGAAGACAACGCAGGAACAGATTTTAAATCTCACAGGTGATTTACGGAACAACCATACTTTGCTTGACAAAGAATTGTATCGACTGGGTGAATTTTCCAATGATTACAATAGTAAATGGGCAACAAAAAAATCTTATACTTTTGGCACAACAGAAGAGCTTCAGGTGAAATCACAAAGTCAACTGAAGCGTTGGAGGAAAATGCTTAAGATAACTACGCCACGCTATAATAGACGCTTAGCTAACACCACAGACAAAAGTATCTATACGGAATCTTATCTAACCAAGCGTCCATACGAACTTGACATGTGGGGACCTGCTTCATACGGAACATTGATGTTTGACTTATATAATGAAATGACTGTACTCATCAATCATCTTGAGGAAGGTAAGCATTTGTGCCAAGACGTTATAAGGAAAGAAGAAGAGATAGACCAAAATCCGAAATGGAAAGAGGAACTTCACGACAAACAGTTTCAGAGCATTGCAGATAGTAATCATAATATTATTGAGAAACGATTCAATGAAGGGATTGTAGATACCAACAATCGGATATACAAGGAAATGGTATCTTCGAATAGCAAACTTGAATTTAAAAGTAATGGTTTTCACAAATATCATGAACAGGAATATGTTGACTATGTAGTGACCTTATCTACATTAAATCTACAAGAGAATGACACCACGCCCACAGAACACCAGTTATTCGGTGATAATTTCGGCAAGATTAAGTTATTGCGTTTTATCAACGGCCATCTTGACGACCTGTTGAAGGTCAATGGAAATGGTAAGTTTGATAAGCACGAGATTCTTGAACTGATAAAGTGGTGTGACGTAAAGGAAAGTCCAAAAAAGCACGAAGATTCTGAACGTATTTTGTTCGAACTTATTAAATCCCGATATCACGGGAGTCATAGATGGTATGGTTGGCCATCTATTTTTACGCTTAATCAGACTATCAAAGATTCTGGTTATGAGTCTATGCTTTACTCCGAACGGTTTGAGCGAAAGTTGAACAGATTTCTCGTTGATTGCGGTCTAAAGAGAGAAGACATTACGGGAGAATGCACTCAAAAATGAATGGCTAACATTTTTTAACATGGTATAATGAATGGGCTTACTTGGGAGTCCATTCATTTTTTGTTGTGATTTTCTCCAAAAAGTCATGTAAATTTGAATGGGATAGCAAAAGTGCCCCTACTTTACTCTATTTCTATTCAAAATAACAGGATTCTATTCAAAAACTCGAATGCACACCATTCAAAAGATACTTAGCATGGAGCTTATCCATTCTTATAAAAACCATTAGGGTAAAAATCCAACTATGTTAATTTAGTATCTTTGTATCATCTTCTTAGGCACGTAGCCGCGTGCTCATCATGAAGCGGTGGTACATCAGACACCGTCGGCAAGGTAAACCTGAGACCACTTTATTTCCTAATTAAAAAGACAATGGGAAATAACGATTTAAACTGTTCCTCTTTGGAGCAGGAGCTGACGCAAAAGGTCGGCGAGTTGGAGGCTCAGCGCAGGATGCGCGAGAGGCAGATGGTTGACATCACGCTTGGCAAGATTGCAGAGAGCGTGGAGTCAAAGAGTGCTGACATCATGACAGTCATGTCGAGTGGCAAGGGTGTTTCGCAGTATGGCATCAGGGAGATTGTCATGCGAGAAGCCATCCGTGCCGCTGATGGACTATTATGGTGTCCTGATTATGTGGAAAAACTCAACGGCGAGCAGCACGTGAAGGTTTTTACGGGCAGTCACTGGGAGAGCATCGAACCACAGCAGTGGAAGGACTTTGTAGGATGGTGTGCCGAGCGATGTGGAGTGTCAGAGTCGCTGCGCATGGATCATCGGTTCATGAACATGCTATTCGAGGGGCTTGCGTTTAACGTGAGCCAAAGTCGGAAACAGCAGATACCTGACACTGAGGCATGGTTGAATATGCACAATGGTACGTTAGTGGTGAGGAAGGACGGTTGTGTCACACTTCGCGAGCATCGCAAGGAAGACCTGTTCACCTATACGCTTGGGTATGTTTATGACCCTCAGGCACGATGCGACCTGTGGCATAAGTTTCTTGACCGCGTGTTGCCCGAAGTCGAGGCACAGCGGGTGTTGGCGGAGTTCATTGGCTATTGCCTGATGAAAAGCCACGCATTGGAAAAGATGCTTTGGTTGTATGGCGAGGGTTTGAACGGCAAGTCGGTGACGCTGGAGATTGTCGAGGCGTTGTTGGGTTCGATGAACGTAAGCTATCTCAGCCTGAGCGACCTGACCAACGATGAAGTGAAACGTGCGGGCATTGAACACAAACTGCTCAATATCTCGCATGAAAGCGGTAAGGATGTCAATGCGAGTGTGCTGAAACAACTGACGTCTGGCGAGCGGGTGCTCATCAAACATCTGTATGTAGATCCACGTGAGACCAATGATTACGGCAAGTTCTTTGCGGCCTTCAACGTACTGCCGAGGGCAGAGATTACTTTCGGTTACTTCCGTCGCCTGATTATCTTGCCGTATTTGGTGACGATTCCACAAGAAGAGATTGACCGTCAACTGACCGATAAGCTCAAGCAAGAACTGCCAGGCATCCTCAACTGGGTGTTGGAATCGTTGCCTCGATTGATGACCAGCGGACAATTTACGATGAGTGAGAGTTGCGAAAAAGCCATTGAACATTATCGCCTACAGTCAGACAATGTCAGACTCTTCGTCATCGAGATGTGTGAGCCATCTGAATACACTACAGGTGCCACCGACTTGTATAAAGCCTACCATGATTATTGCAAAGGTTCGTCGCTTATTCCTCTGGGTAGGAACAAGTTTTATGACCGTTTGGAGACATTGGTGGGTGCTCCTGAATTGTATGGAAAATCAAAACGTTTCAAACTAAAACTCATCGAGCAATGAACAGTCAACATGAACAATTCAACACTGACCGCATTCGGAACATCTCCATTTCCGAGGTGGCAAGGCGGTTGGGTAACAAAGTGCGCAAGGCAGGTGTGAACCACGTCACTCTCTGTCCCTGGCACGACGACCATCACCCATCGCTATCACTGGTAGAGGGCTCAGGCAAGAACTACTGCCACTGTTTCAGTTGCAACAAGGGCGGTGATGTCATCAGCTTCACGATGCAGCACGAAGG
>CADCQC010000175.1 GCA_902803455.1 uncultured Prevotellaceae bacterium | reverse complement strand
CCATGTGAGTGGAAAACGAGGTGCGGAATTGACCATCGCAGCCTTGGTGAGTATCGTGAACGCGTTCACCGCCAACAACACCGTAGCAATCCTTACGGTGGGAGAATTGTCTAAAACGATTGGTGACCGTTTTGGGCTTGACAACAGAAAATGTGCCAGCATTCTCGACACCTTCTCCTGTTGTGTGCAAGGTCTGTTGCCTTATGGTGCACAAGTGCTGATTGCAGCAGGATTAGCCAAAGTGAATCCGGTGGAAATCATTCCATTCTTATATTATCCCATCACATTGGGTGTGGTAGCGTTTATGTCTATCCTATTCAGATATCCCAAGAAATTTTCATAATCAAAGAAAATGATGCGAAAGTTTGACATTCAGACGACCAATTTTCTCCGAATACTCCGTCGTGGCGCTTTTGACGAGGGCAAACCGATCGGTATCATGTCCCCCTACAAGTGGGCAAAGACCGTCAATTTGGCAGAGCACCACTCACTGACCCCGCTGTTTGCCTTAGGCGTGGAGAAATACTACAAAGATGACAGTATCAATATTCCAGGAGAACAGATCAATGTGATCAGAGAACATCTGAAAAACACTCCTCAAAAAGGATTTGGCGATCTCTATGATTTTGGAAAAATCCATTTGAAGAGCAAGACCCTCGATGAGAAGTTATCACAAATTGTCAGCAAAGAATATGCAGATGCCGAAAAATCATACGAGACCATGATGCTGATGTCGATCATCATTGTCAATGTGGAGCATATGATGAACGGATATAGCTATCTGAGAGGCATTATTGATATGGGCCGTCTTCTCAGACAAGAAGGCAACAAGGTGGATTTTGTGAAGTTGGATAATTGGTTATCCCAAACCAGAATGTCACGCATCGCCAACCTGCAGGGAAGTCTTCTGATCAACTCTTTCGGATTCACGAAGGAAGAGATCCCCTTTGTGAGCAAAGTCGAGAAAGATGCCATGCAGGAGATGATGAAGGCTGTCTATGGCATCTCTTCCACCCATTCCGACGGTTGGCATTTTCAGGAAAGCAAGAGTGGCTTTATTGTCAGCAGTCCACTGAAAGCGATGCGCTCCATCCGCCAGTCGCTTCATTTTCGCCGTTACGCCCCACGTGAGTCTTACTCCACCATCTATCGCGGTTTCTTAAAAGGTCTCTCAGAGATCGAAGAATAAATGCCTTTTCCGTCCACTACCGACCCTATATCATCAAATACTTAAATACGATCCATTATGAACAAATTAAAAACAATCCTTTTCATGGTTCTCATCAGTATGACCATGAACGCACAAACGAATCCGTACCGGAAATACACCACCAACCTGCCCTTCAGCATGCCAGAGGTGAAGGCTCCTGTCTTCCCCAACCGAACCGTCAATCTCAAAGACTATGGCGCCAAGGGAGATGGTTCCTCTCTCTGTACCGAAGCCTTCAAAAAGGCCATTGACGGGTTGAGTGCCAAGGGCGGCGGCAAACTGATCGTCCCGCAAGGTGTGTGGTTCACAGGCCCTATTGTGTTGAAAAGCAATGTCAATCTTCATCTGGAGAAGGGCGCTGTCATCCTGTTCTCAGGAGACGAGAATCTGTATCCGATTATCAAGACATCCTTTGAAGGTCTTGATACGCGGCGATGCCAATCCCCCCTCTCAGCCAACGGTGCCGTCAATATCGCCGTCACCGGCCATGGTGCCATTGACGGCAACGGCATTTGCTGGAGACCATTGAAGCGCAGCAAGGTCACTGCCACCCAATGGAAAAACATCACCTCACAAGGTGGTGTACTCAAGCGAGAAGACCTC
This sequence comes from uncultured Prevotellaceae bacterium, assembly GCA_902803455.1. Classification (GTDB taxonomy): domain Bacteria; phylum Bacteroidota; class Bacteroidia; order Bacteroidales; family Bacteroidaceae; genus Prevotella. The sequence goes on along the minus strand of CADCQC010000175.1, from coordinate 1,022 downwards.
TGGTATCCCTCAGAAGGATATTTGAAAGGCGACTCGCTGTCCAATATGAATGTGCCGACCGGAATGCGAACAGATGCTGAATGGGAAAGTATCCGTCGTTTTCTCCGTCCCGTGCTCGTCAGTCTGGTGAACTGCAAGAATGTTCTCCTGCAAGATGTCATCTTCCAGAACTCTCCCGCCTGGAACATCCACCCGTTGATGTGTGAGAATATCATCATCGACAATGTGCTCGCCCGTAATCCTGCCTACGCACAGAATGGTGATGGTCTGGATCTGGAGTCGTGCAAAAACGCACTGATCGTCAACAGCACCTTTGATGCCGGCGATGATGGTATCTGCATCAAGAGCGGCAAGGACGCCGACGGTCGCAAACGGGGCAAGCCCTGTCAAAATGTGGTTGTCGATGGATGTACTGTATTCCAGGGACACGGCGGTTTTGTAGTAGGAAGTGAGATGAGCGGTGGCGTCAAAAACATCCTGGTACAGAACTGTCAGTTCTTGGGAACAGACGTCGGTCTGAGATTCAAGAGTTGCCGCGGACGTGGCGGTGTCGTCAGCAATATCTACATCAAGAACATTTCGATGTTTGACATACAGGCCGATGCCATCACCTTCAATCTGTATTACGGAGGACGCTCCGTGGTAGAAGTGATGGAAAGCGGCGAAAAAGCCAACAACACAGTTATGCAACCTGTGGATGAGACCACTCCGGAATTCCGTGACATCTATATTGAGGATGTCGTCTGCCGCAATGCCAATAGGGCACTGTATTTTAACGGCTTACCCGAAAAGCCCATCGTCAACATCAATCTGAAAAACATTCACATCAGCGCCAAAAACAAATCGGAGTTCTACAACTGCAAGAATATCCAACAGTCAAATGTGGTGACAGAGTGATTTAAAGGTAGTTTCTTCAGCCCAGCTTTTCTGAAGTTTTCTTACCATACAATTTTCAACGGCAGACTATTGATGTCTGCCGTTGAAATGCTTTTTGTGGTAATGTAAAACATTCTTTGTTCTTT
>CADCQC010000174.1 GCA_902803455.1 uncultured Prevotellaceae bacterium | reverse complement strand
GACATCACGGTCTCACCTGCGTAATCCTTGTCGCAGGGGAGAGTAAGGGTCACACCACCAAAAGTTTTCGTGGCAGTCTCGGTCTCGTCGACGACCCATGGCTCATAACCATCCTCAAGGCCTTCGCTCTCAGGACGGCCACCTTTATTGAAATCAATCTTTTGGGCCATCATGGTCAGGCAACACACAAGCAGCCATGTCAGGGAAATAGTTCTTCTCATTTTTAGTAGATAGTCTTTTTGGATGAAGTTCAATCTTAGGAATGATTCCTTTAAATGACTGAAATGATGTAAAAAAGTACTCATTTCGATGTCTGCTTTATGTCGTTCTTCAGATATCAGGACGCATAGCATGTTCTTTTCCTTTCTTGTCTTTAGGGCTCAATCTATGAAAGTGACCCTATGCCATCCTGAAATGACATCATCAAACGGATGATTTGAATATTTGCAAAAAAGTGACAAAAAGAGGATATGTTTGTTAATAATGATGGCCTAAAAATTTAAAAAAACAGAAGATTATTTGGAAGTAAATAAAAAAAAGACTATATTTGAAACGAATTAAGCTCATTATTTTAAAAACACAAAAATCGCGAAATAGAAAATGAAAAAAACAGATTTACTTAGATTTTTGTCCTCTGTACTGTTGTTGTTTCTCTTATCGGTGGTATCACAGGCGGCCACTATCACCTATAAATTGACAACACATGTCGATGGACGTACATTGACAGCGTCGGCTTCGGTGACTGCAGGCACATCCCTATTGCAAAAAATGCCTCAGTCTTTGTGGCGTGCTTATTGCACTTATAAATTCTATACAGATCAGACATGTTCGCAGGAAATCGTCAATGCACCGAGTTCCAACTCCACTGTATATGTCGATTATGTATTCGACCCTCCCTTCATTCTTTCTGATGGAAAGGACGAACCTGTATGGCAATTCTTGCGCACTTATAATGAAAATGGTCAAAATACGTACACGATTTATTATAAACAAAGTGCGGAAAATGTAGTGGTAAATAAGCAAACTATCATGGCTTGGAAGTATGAAGGTTCTCGTCCGTCAGTTGGAACCAACAATGCTATGAGTAAGCAGTATCATGACGAATGGGCATTCTATGGTGATGCTTACTCTTTCCATATCATGTTGCATGATTACGATATCACAAATCGCTATTTGGTTTGGGCCGATAATTATACGAATAGTAATTTTCTTACAAACCCCGACGCCGAGCATGCATTAATTCTGGGAGCCAAGAAAGATATTGGCTGGCAATTGTATGTGAATACAGCATCAAACAACCATTTATCTGGAGGTACGATGGCGATGGGTATACCTCCAGAAAATTCTACAACTTATTTGGCCTGTTTGCGAGATGTTAATTCTTCTGTGGAATCTCAGAAATTGGATGAAGACCATCAATTTAATAGTCATCAAGAGTTGGTGGCTTCAAGTAATAATTCTACCGACAAAAAAACACTTTGGTGGTATGCTTTTTTTGCTTCACCTGCCAACATGAGTCCCAACATCACAGACATCTGGCATATCACCTATAAAATTCTGATGGAATATCAGAATAATGAGCAGCGGGGTGATGATATCATCAAGCAAAAGCCACAGTCTACGGCGATAGCCCCCAGTCTCGATGCGACTTATAAATTGGAGGGTTATGAATATGCTTATTTTAAGGATCCAGATTTGACGGTAGAATATACAGCAGGTGAAACAATTCCTACTGGCTGCAATACCGTTGTCTATGTGAGAGAGAGGTTGATCACTTATATCAGCAATCACTGGATCACGGTGGTCTGCCCGGTGGATAAGCCTTTGTCCGATTTCGGTACGGCAAGCGATGGTACTTCTCCCGCAGTCAGGGCATTGGAGTACTCATCCTTGAATGCGACTGATAAAGGCAACAATATTTATGATGTGGTTCTCAATTTCACACCTGTCAATCAGTTGGATGCCCATAAACCTTACCTCTTTAAGGTGGATGAGATGAACGCCAGTTACGTGAATTGGTTGGCTGAGGCCGCAGAATCAGCCACTTATAACGAAAATAATCTGCTTCCTGTCACTCTAACAGATGCTTCTGAACCGGGAGTGTCGGTGACCATGGCGGGAACCTATGATGGGGTAACACTTCAACCGCAGGCAAGTAGCGAGGCACCCATCTATTTCTACTTCGGGTATAATCCCAAGTATGATCCCACCAATGAGGATGCCTATGTTGGTGAAGAGGCTGCTGCTGGGAAGACAGCCTACAACTTTTATCTCGTGAAAAAAGATGTCAGTATCTCGCCGTTTGTCTGCTATTTCTATGCGGCAGGGGCAAGTGGTCTTGGCAACTTCTCCATGGTGTATGAGGCTGATGGTATCAGCGAGGTTATCGAAGGTGTGGACAATATGGTGGGAATGGCTCCTATGCAAGGTGTCTATACGCTCAGTGGACAGATGATGAGTAAGGAGAAGGCTACAAGTGGTCTGCCTGCCGGCATCTATGTGGTTAATGGAAAGAAAATGGTCATCAAATAAAAAAACAAGGTAACAATGAAAAAGAAAACATATCAGCAACCTATTGTTGACATCTACACGGCTATCAACAAGTTGGATATCTTGTTTGGTTTGTCTAATTTGACGGGTTTTGGTGAGGGTATCGGTACCATAGGTTATGTGGAAGATGATGAGGACGATATCGCACCTACTGTCAACTCATTCAATGTATGGGAAACAGACGAGGAAGATGATTGAGTTCTTTCGTGGATGATTCCACCCTCAATCTTGATTCTCTCTATCTATAAGAAGGCATCCTGTCAACGACGGGATGCCTTCTGTTTCTGTCTTTGAATGCTTTCCTACGGTGCCTTCTGTCTCTCTCCTGACTGGGGTGGGATTTTTTCGTGAGTCGGGCATGACACTAACCTGGCAGTACGGTGCAATGAGAGGTGTTAGGCTAACCTCCCTACATCTACTCTATTCTTTGGTGTTGTTGGGATAAACTGCTTTACTGATTTGCCCGTTGATAATCTGTGCTTCTACCACACGGCCTCCAGTGGCATGCAGACGGAACTTCGCATTCCATTCATGAGGCCAGGAGGGAAAGAGGAGCAACTCTCCGTCGGGCTTTTCCTGCAGCAACATCTCTTGCAAACCAATCATGGCCGAACCTCCGCGGTTGAGGTCGGGCGCCCAGTCGAAACCTGGTTCCCAAAACGCGGGAAAACGATAAGGACCATCGGCCAACTTCTCCAGGCAGAGCCTACGGGCTTCGTCTGTCAGTCCAAGACAGGCTGCCCAGATGTTGTCTTGCTTCCATCCCTTGCTGCTGCGCATTGCCACAGCGTGAGGGTCTTTCCAGTAGGTGTGCAAGGCGATATCAAGGTGGGGACGGCCAAGACCATAGATACGCCAAGGGAAAACAGGATATAATTGGGGGGTCTCGGTGTTCTGCACCCGGCTCCATGTGATGGCTGGAGCAATGCAGGTGTCACCGTCGATAGTGTGGAGTGGCAGTTGGGGAATGCGGGAAAGGGGGAGTGGTGATGCGGAATAGGCTCTCGCTACTGCCGTCAGAGCGGCAATGGTACTCGATGGGTTGTAGGCCATCTTGTAAGTCTCACAGCCTGAACCGGGGTAGATGATAAGTCGGCCACTGTCGGTCAAGGTCTTGCTGCCTTGACGTTTGGCAATCATCTGATAATGTTCGTCGAAAAACCTTAGACATTCTTCGACAAGGGGGGCGTAACGGTCATCGCCCGATGACTCTGGGCTGTATTGGCGTGACAGGATGGCCATCATGCAAAACTCCAAGGCGGTGTCCCACTCATACTCCAGCCAGGCATTACGTTCCACACCGTAATCACTGCCTTCTGGGGGATTACCATATTCTGCAGGATTGGGCAGACCGAAGTTCTCAAGTTGTTCGGTGAACGAGGCTCCTCCATGTCCCCAGTAATGATGCGTACGGGCAACGGCATTGGGTAATAGTCGGAGATAGGTGTCTAATTGGGAGGCCAGCAGATCGGTATCACCGCTTTTCAGCATGGGCCAATAGACGAGTCGCTGGTTCTGGGCGGGCATCGTACCGCCACCCCATTTCCGATAGTCAGGGGTGAAGGGGTTGGAAGGGGTGCCGTCTTCTTTTGCCTCTTCCACAAAGACGGGGTCAAAGGTGAACAGGCCTCCGTTGAATTTTGTGGGCCATTGGCCATAGGCATTACATCCGAGTAAGAACCTCATCAACTCATAATTGCGGACGATACGGCTGACTTCTGCATGACTGCCGTCGGTCTGTATCCAACTGCGTTGCCAGAAGGCATGCCACCAACGGGCACTCCGCTTCTTTGAGATGGGGGCTTGCTGGATGGATGCAGTGGCGGATTGCTCTCCATTGTCAAGAGCAATGCGGATGACAGCATGCCGCATACGTGGATGGGTGTAGTCCCATGAACGGTAATCGGTAGAGGCATAATGGCCGTCGTGGGTGCCTGTGAACGTAAATCCTGGAACTTCCATCACACCACTCATCCGGCGGTTGGCAAGGGGGTTGTAGAGTTGGGATTTGATAGCGTCGAGATGTGCTCGTGCCACCGTGAAGTCAAAGACGGTCGTCGAGTGGTTTTGATGGGTGAAAGTGAGGTGGTTGTCGTAGGCTGTGATGCTGTCGGCATAGGTGGCGCAACCTTTGGGGATGAGCCATTTGTAGGAACACTGCTGACATTCTGCTTTGGTCACCTCGCGGTCATGGTGACGCCAACTCTCATAACTCACCGTCGCACGGCGGTTTTTGGTGGAGTGCAGTTCCAAAAAAACGGTGGACGTCATCACATCGGCCCAGAGCCTGACGGTCATGCCGCCGCCCTCAATTCGGATGGCTCCTTCATCCAGACGAAGTGTCTGACGGAAATCATCGCCACTGAAGGGCTGGCGATCGAAATGGAGGCGCCAGCGACCTGCCTTCAGCAGGGTGTTGTTCTCGTCAAACCATCCGCTTTGGGCAATATAGAAGAGCAGATCACCATCCTCTACCCAGACGTTCATGCCCACATCATGTCCGCCGCAGGGCATCGATTCGCTGGAGTTGTGGCTTTGTGTGGTCCATACATAGTCGGCGGGCACGTAATCGCTTGTTCTCTCTGCATGACAGAACAGGGGGATGAAGAGGGCAAGGAGGGGGAGGTATCGGTGGATGGTCGTCATCGCTTTCATTTACCAGTTGTCACTTCTGAATGAACTGATGGGCAAACCGTCGCAAAACAGGTCGCCGTCGGCCCAGTTGCGGAAGGCGTACCTCACGGCGACAGGGGATTTCACTGCATCGCTGCGCAGATAGACACGGTTGCGCTCTATCCATGCCTGAGCGGGATGGAACACTCGGTCGGCTCCGGCAATTTCAAACAGGTCACTCGTGATGCCCTTGTCGAAATACACCCATTCCTTCGAACGGTCGAAACGCACCACAGCGGTGTCGCCTCTGAATTCCACTCCTTCGTAACGGGCATGTTCTGGAATGCCGCCAATGCCGTAGGTCTTGCCCAGTGCGAGCATGGCAAGGCGCTCCCCGGCCTGGCGCTTCTTGCGGGGATGGATACCGTATTCCAATCCGGCATCCATGAGTACGGCCATACCGGTGTTGATGACGTTACGCTCCACCTTCGCCTGTTGTTCGCGCAGGAGGGCGCTGTTCACATCCCATCCGATGAGGCTGTAGTCGTATGGAGCTATCTGACAGTAATAAAAGGGGAAGTCGCCTTGCTGCCAGTCGGAGCGCCAACCGCGGATCATCGTACCGAGCATGTCGGCATAGGTGGCGTAGCGGGGCACGTTGTCCTCACCTTGATACCAGATGACTCCTCGCATGGTATATCCGATGAGGGGATGGAGCATGCCGTTGTAGAGGACGGTGGGCGTGCGGTTGGATGATTTGATGTCGGCAGGAGAGTGGGGGATCTTGGCGTCGGGGAAGGCGCGGAGCCAATCGGCGGTCATCCATGCCTCACAAGCAGAACCGCCCCAGGCAGTGACGATCAGTCCGACAGGGATATCAAGTACCTGGCGCAGTTCTCGACCGAAATAATAGGCGGTGGCGCTGAACTCACGCACATGGACAGGATTGGCGTCCATCCAACTGCCACTGACCGTGTCGACGGGGGCAAACTGACTGTTGCGTTTCACGGTAAACATCCGCAGCAGTGGGTCTTTGCTGTGCATTCCGTCGATAATGGCTCCTTCCACGGGTTGTGCCTTGAAACCTTTCATCTGCATCTCCATGTTGCTCTGACCGCTGCAGATCCACACTTCTCCGATCAATACATCGTTCAAGATCGTCTGATCTCCATCGTCGAGAGTAATGGTATAAGGACCGCCGGCAGCAGGGGTCTGGATGGATTGGCGCCATTGGCCGTTCTTATCAGATCGGCTGCGGTATTCTTTCTTGTCCCAGGAGGTACTGATGGTGATGTTGGCGTTCTTTCTGGCCGTTCCCCAGAGGTTGGCGCTCGTCTCTCTTTGGAGTACCATGCCGTCGGAGAAAAACTTGGGCAACAACACCTTGGCACTGGCCGTCAGTCCAAAGAGGGTAAAAAGAATGAATAGAAATAGATTTTTCATGTGTGATAGTTTGTTTTCTGAATGCAAATGTAGTAAAAAAAATCATGATGGGAAATACTCTTTTTCCTATCATCATATTCTTTTGTCTGAAACTTATTAATAAGTGTTAAAACAAACTGGGAAAAAGAATGCAACTGCAACATTTTTGGATTTTCTGACTCTATATATAAAAAGAAAACATCGTTTTATTTACAAATAGAAACTATCAATTCATTTAAATACATACAACTATGCTTTTGACAACAACCCCGCAAATTGAAGGCCATACCATTCAGACTTATATGGGTGTGGTGACAGGTGAGACGATTATCGGTGCCAACTTTGTGAAAGATTTCTTCGCTGGAATACGCGACATCGTAGGTGGAAGGTCTGCCAGTTATGAGAATGTACTCAGAGAGGCTAAGGACACTTCCATGAGGGAGATGATGGATCGCGCACATGCCATGGGCGCCAATGCTATCGTGGGTATTGATATCGACTACGAGACGATTGGAGCTAATGGCTCTATGCTGATGGTGGCGACCAGCGGAACTGCCGTGGTGGTAAGATAATTCTGATTTTAGTACTCCACATACACGCCTCTTCCCAATCCTGCGGGAAGGGGCGTTTTTTCTGCCCGGCGGTATTTGCCGTTGGTCCAGATGCCGTCAAATGGAGGAGTGCCGTTGTCTGAACCCAACAGGGCGTTGGCCCAGGTGTTCACCACCTCTATGCGCAGTTGGTTCTTCCCTCGTTTCACGGCTTTTGTGATGTCGATGCGGTGGGGTGCCAACCAGGTTGTGCCGCAGCAGATGCCGTTCACATAGACGGTGGCGATGTCGTGCACTTCATCAAGGTGGAGAGATACGGGGCCTTTATGCTTGGACTTCATCCGAAAGGTGTTCTCATAACGCACATGACCGGAATAGTATTTGATCTTCGGGTCATCATAGGTCTCCCAGCCTTTGAGGGTGTCGGTCACCAGACAAACATTGTTTTCCTCAAAGGTCAACTTCCATGTGCCTGCCACTGCGGTAGCGTGGGTATCGGTGTCCTTGTTGTTAGCAGACATGGATATAGGAGTTATCCAAGACGGTGGGGTTGGCTCATCGGTGTCAACGATTACCGCCGACCCGTACGGGGTAAGATGGATCTTGTCTGAAGGCAGGATCTGTTGCCAACCGCCATCAAGAAGTGGGTGCATGTAGCGGTTTTTCTTCTCAATCCGGCATTGGGGAGTGAAGGTGATGTCGGTGCCTGTCTGGTTGCTGATGAAATAGATTTCCGACTGGCCGTCACGCCGGTGGGTGTAGTCGAGACCGGTGGGCAACAGAATATCGGGCGCGATGCCTAAACGGCTTAGGTCGGATTCACTCCAAGGATGGTCGATGATGGTGGCTCCCTCTTGGCGTAGTCTTTCTATCTGTTCGTGTCCGGTGTTGATGTTGGCGGGGTTCATCTTCCTTGTTTGTGGCACGACGATGGCGCGGTAGCGCATACCGTCGCGGGTCACCACTTCTCCATGTTCCACACGCATGCCGTTGAGCACATCATGGTTGAAGGAGTCATATTTGTAACCGTGCAACGGATTGATCCAGTCTTCTGCCTTCGTCATATGGAGGGTGTGGCTGACGCCTACCGGACTGGTCTCCATCGGCTGTCCCTCGTTGCGCATGCGGACGGCCTCACGCTGGAGGATGGAGTCGCCGAAAAGACCAGGAAGGATGTCGGTGAGACGTTCGGGAAGGATGGCACGGCGTGGTACCTCATCACCGAGATAGACGGCGAGGTCTACCACAGGATTTCCTCGTTGCAGGATGGCCTGGCAGTTGCGGATATACTGTGTGAAGGAGGGCATCTCACGCCACCAGGTGTTGTCGCGCTGAAAAAAGGTGCCGATGCCGTCAAGGGTCATTCCTGGCTTCCGGTCGGTCCAGGGATTGTGGGTACAGACATGAAAGACAATGCTGTTGATGCCGAGACAGTAGTTGCGGTCGAGCAGGGGCTTGAGCAGGGCGGGTGTCTCGTCCCAGGTGCCACGGACCTCGGTGAATCCTTCTGCCAAAATAAGACGCTTACCGTAGATATGGGCACCGCTGATGGCATCGAGCATGTCGTTGGGCTTGTCGTGGGTGGGGGAGTTGAGCCAGAATTCTCCCATAGGGTAATCGGCGTGACGGTAATGTGTCAGACCGTCGCTCACCATCGTCGGGGCGACACATTCTGCGGACAGGTGAACGCCATAATGACGGGCAGCATGTTCCATCTCGTCGAAGAATACGTCATCGATTAGTTCGGCAATGGTCTGACGGATATCGCGCAGCACCGCTTCGCTGCGCTCACTGCTTTCGATGGGCACACCGGCATAGACGGGCAACCAGGGCAGAAGGTCATAGCCGCGACGGCGATGAAACTCATCCGAAAAATGCTTGTTCCAGTTTTGTGAACCGCATTCCCAACTGTCGACATGCAGACGGGTGAGCACACCTTGGGGCGCCTGCTCGTAAATGGCGCCAAACCAGTGACTGAGTTGTTTGCGGATGGCCTCGCGTGAGAACTTGTCACACTCCAAACCGCGGCCGCCGCCACCAGTGGCATTGGTGTGCCCTGTGGTGGTATGGCCCATACGCAGGATGCGCCATGTTCCTTGTGGGAGGGTCACTTGTCCGTCATGGAGGTCGAGACGGAGGATCTTCTCCAGCGGGATACAGTCTTGTGGGGCGGTGGGAAAGGGGGAGCTGATGCGCCAAACTACGCCTGATTTGCCTTCATAACCATCAATGACGGGCAGATCACTCAATGTGATCTGGGCTACCTTGAGCACAGGTTTCCATTTGGCGGCATCCATATCTTCACCGCCTGGCTCGCTGCCTTCGGGTGTCCAGTGCATCTTGAAATAGCGGGCTCGGGTGGCGGGTATGGAGTAGGTGGCTTGGGCATCGGTGTTCTGCCATCCCTGACGGGCTGGTGCGATGTCACGTACATGTCGCCATGTGAGACTGTCGTCGGAGGCATACACCTGCCAGCGATGTGCCTGATAGTTGTTGCCGCCTGTCCTGATATGTATCTGACGGAGGGTAAATGGCTGTTGGTAGGAGAAAAAGAGGTCGCAAGGGGCATCGCTACGGAAGGGAAACGCTACGGAGACTTGGGGCGTGGGACTGGAGACATGCGCTGACAGAGGAATGGCGTAGGTGGCGATGTCTTCATAGTAATCCTCCACGGCGGTGGGCTGGGGAAGGACAACTGTACCTCCTTTGCCGCTGATGATGGTGTCGCTCCACACCACGCGTTGCATCGATTCCTCTGGACTGATCCACGGACCGCCACCAAGGGCGAAACCGTCGGAGAAATGAATGCCCATCTCAAGTCCTAAACTGTCGGCAACGTGGAAAACGGTGCCCATCCGCTGCCACCATGCTGATGACAACTGGCGGGCTGTGCCTCCATATTGGGGACCATCGCTCACATCCTTGCTCGGCATGAGGTAAAAGCCTCCGATGCCGGCATCCTTCATACCCTGAAGATCGAGACGGATTCCTTCATCGCTCACACAACCGTACATCCAGTACCAGAATGTCCAGGGACGGCTGGTGTCCGTGGCTGACAACCAGAGACATTGGCAGGTCAAAAAAAGGATGATGAGCGTTCTTTTCATTCAAACCTGAGCCTTGCTGAATAGACATGTGATCCTTTGGCCCAATAGGGTTGGGCGGAGGGACCGTTGAGGTCGGTGGTGTTCACTTTGTTGCGCACGGCAGGAATGGCTTCCAACAGCGACAGACCGGTCTGAGGGAAGTCGTAGAGGATGTGGTCGCGACCGTCGCGTGGCTGATAGACACCGATGTACAGTCGATTTCCTGAACGGGGAAGGGTGGGCTCGATACCGATCTTGCCTTCTGAGGTATCTATCTGCATCCATTTCACATGGGAGAAGTATCCCTTGAACTCAGGATACTCAAATGTCTCACCTGGAACGGGGTCGTTGTAGGCGGTCTGCCAAAAACCGTATTGGGGACCGTCTTCCCTGTTCTGCCAGACACGATAAGGACCGTTGCCGACCCATTGCTTGCTCTTCACCTGAGTTTCCGGATAGTCGAAGGTGATGCCTATCATATCGACGACGCCATTGAAATGGCTGTAAGCGGTGAAGTGGATGCTGCCGTCATCATGGAAATCCCAGACGACGTTCGATAGACTGCCGTGGTCGTATTTGACTTTCAGTTGACCATTCTCAAAACTGAAACCGCTAAAACTGCCTTGGTCATCGTAGGTGGTGTATTGGGTCTTCTTGCTGAAGGCTTCTTTGTCGTCATGATTGTAGAAACCATCCTCTGAACGGTCGCTGCGCTTGATGGCAATAAAGCGGGGGCCATTGCCGAAGGAGATGGTACGTGAGCCGATGCCGACATGTCGCAAGTGACCGTCTTGCTTCGAGAAAACGTATGTCTTGCCGGCGGAGGTGACGACAAGGTCGTCTGAGGTCTCCGTCATCGTGGCGGAGGAGGGGAGGGTGTC
>CADCQC010000173.1 GCA_902803455.1 uncultured Prevotellaceae bacterium | reverse complement strand
ACCCCAAGTGGGCGTTGACGGATTCGAACCGCCGACCCTCTGCTTGTAAGGCAGATGCTCTAAACCAGCTGAGCTAAACGCCCTTTTGTGAAAAGCGATGCAAAGGTAAGGAGTTTTTCATTCACCACCAAATTTTCTCTCATTTTTTTCCAAACTTTTTCATCTGTACATGTTTTCTGCACGGAATTATCGGCAATAAGACCATCAAATCAGCAAAATGATGAAAGATAACATGAAAAATCTGATCTATCAAGGCTACCAGACGATAGAAGTTATCCATCAAAAAGTATACGCTTCAGATAATTACGTTAAAAGAGGATGAAAAAATCTGAAATAAAATGTTTACCTTTGCAATCGATTATCAAATAAAGAAATGAAATAATGGAAAAAGTAGTAAGCGGCATCCGTCCGACAGGCAATCTTCATTTAGGCAACTATTTTGGGGCAGTGAAGAGTTTTGTGAAAATGCAAGATGAATACAACTGCATGTTCTTCATTGCCGACTGGCACAGCCTGACCACACACCCCAAACCAGAAGACATTCAAAACAGCTGCCGCACCATCATGGCCGAATACCTCGCCTGTGGTATAGATCCCAATAAAGCTCCGATCTATGTGCAGAGCGACGTAAAAGAAACATTGGAACTTTATCTGTTTCTCAACATGAATGCCTATTTAGGTGAATTGGAGCGAGTGACCACATTCAAAGAGAAAGCCCGCAAACAACCAGACAATGTGAATGCAGGTTTGCTCACTTACCCCACCCTCATGGCTGCCGACATCCTGCAGCACCGTGCGCAAAAGGTTCCTGTGGGAAAAGATCAAGAGCAAAACATGGAGATGGCCCGTCGCTGTGCCCGCCGATTCAACAACATTTATGGTGTGGAGTTTTTTCCTGAGCCACAGAACTTCTATTTTGCCGACAAGGCCTTGAAGGTACCTGGTCTCGACGGAAGCGGCAAGATGGGAAAGAGTGAGGGCAACTGCATCTATCTGCGCGATGAAGACAAGGTTATCACCAAGAAGGTGATGAAAGCGGTCACAGACATGGGACCACAGACACCCAACAGCCAACGTCCGGAGATTATCGAGAACCTATTTGCCTTTCTCCAACTATGCGACGATCAAGAAGCATACGATTTCTTTGATGAACAGTGGAACAACTGTACGCTACGCTATGGTGATCTGAAAAAGCACATTGCAGCAGATCTTGTAAAGACAATCGCCCCCATCAGGGAAAAGATTCTCGCCTTCAGCGGAGACACCCAGTTGCTCGACAAGATTGCCCGTGAGGGAGCAGATCGCGCGCGTGAGAGTGCAGCCGCCACCCTTCAAGAGGTCAGAAAGATCATTGGATTCAGATAAAGAGAAAAGACACGCTTTATGATAAAAGGACACGCTTTATGAAGGAAGGGCATCCTTGCTGACAGAAAGGCATCCTTGCTGATGACAAGTTTTTTAATGAAAAGCAACCAACAAAAAGCGCCCCCGATCGGGAGCGCTTTTATAGTTGTTGTAATCTCTGCTTGATTAGCGGATCTCAACAGTTGCACGACGGTTGAGTTCGAACGGTGAGAGGATATCGACACCACCCTTACCAACGGCGGTGATCTTGTCGCGGCTCACGCCACAACCTACGACTTCCTCAACCACAGTCTTAGCACGCTCGTCGGAGAGCCACTGGTTGTGATCGGGTTTACCTGTTGCGCTGTCAGCATAACCGGTAACGAGCACGTTGGCATTCTTCTCAGCAGCAAACTTAGCAAGAGTGCGAACGTCGACCATGTCGCGTGAGTAGGAAGGACCACTCTTTGTCTTGTCGCAATAGAAGAAGACAGTAGCGGGAGCAGCAATAGCCTCAACAACCTTTGGCTCTGGGCACTTGTGGTTGCGGATGAGGTTGTTCAGACGGTCGATCTCTGCATTGGCATCAGCAAGCTGGCCATTAAGAGCGTCGATCTGTGACTGATGGAGAGCCTTGATAGCGTTGACATCGGGTACTTTATCCCATGTTCCCTTACCCAAGTTGAAGGTCAGACCCAACTCAGCATAGAGGAGGTTGTCGTGAGAATCCCATCCACGCTCGCCTGGATCGAGGAAAGAGTCTCTACCATCGATATCGGTCTCAATACGGTTCCAACCCAACTCAAGGTTAAGAGCAACCTTCTCGCTGAGGCGGAATTCATTGAGCAAACCGAAGTTGAGATCCATTCCATATCTGTCATGAGTCATGGAACGACCGAATCCAGCACCGATGAAAGGAATAAAATTCCATGTACGGTTGGGGTTGTAACCAGCGAGCATATTGCTCACATTGAACAACACCTGCTCATTGAGCAGCCAGAATTTGTTGAAATGACCAACACCGTTTCCTTTGGCATCTGAGCGGACAGATTTGCCCCAAATACCCATCAGTTTCGTACGGAGTCCGAGACCAGGAGTGAACCACTTACCAATAGCAATAGCAGCACTTGGACTTGAGCGGAAATCTTTCAGCGGGCTACGGTCAAGACCTGCACCGTGCTCTTCTGCGGAATACCAAGCATTCCACTGACCTCCAACCTGAATAAACCAATTGCTCCAGAAAGAGTTGGTGGCTACACTGTACTGCAATGTAGGATCGTCCTGAGCCATGGCTGAGAAAGAAACGCTGACAACAGCCAGCACCATTAATAGTTTTTTCATAACCTTTTATATTTTAAAGAATCAAAAAATTAAATAATCTATTTATCCTTATACAGGTTTTTCCGCCGCAAAGATAATATTTTTTTTCATATCCTATTGTTTTTTTTTAAGAAATTTTCAAGTTTCATCAAAAATTCCCCCAAAAAAGCTTATATTTCGGAGCAAAAAAGCCAAATTAAGCCATCAGCAAGTCAATTTCTCCCTGTTGTAGGATGCCGAGCACCTTTTTACCGTCAGGTGTCGTATTGACATTTGAACAAGCGAACAGGCGGTTGATTAAATTTTCCATTTCTTCATTCGACAGCACTTGTCCATAAGGAATAGCGGCAGCCCTTGCCAGACTGAGCGCCATGGACTCCATCTGTTCATCTGTCGGGCAAGCGGTCTTTTCTGTCGCTGCCGCAACGATATCCTTGAGCATGGTAGAGGCATTCATTCCTTCGATACCAGCCGGCACACCATCAACAGAGAAGCTGTCACCACCGAGGTCGGAGATGGAGAAGCCGAAGGCATGAAGCAAATCAAGAATCTGCCTGGCCACCTCTGCCTCTGCAGGAGAGAACCTCACGATTTCAGGAAAGAGAATGCTTTGCGTAGCCCATTTCCGGTGTTTGATCTTCTCCAAATACTCCTCATAGAGAACTCTCAGATGCGCTCTGTGCTGGTCGATCATCATCAGTCCCGATTTCACGGCCGTGAGAATCAGTTGGCCCTTGTATTGATAATGCGATGGTGATTTTTCCGCGATAATCTCGTGGTGAGCCTCATCATCCGACGTCTCATGTTGGAATAATTCCGGCTGTTGTGTGATCTCTTCTTTTTGAGGGAACAGATCCTCCCATCGGCTGACGGGAGACGAAGATTTCTGATGCTCTTTGAAGGGATTGTATTGCAGATTGGTCTTCACAGTAGGCGTAGACACAGGATCTCCCGGTCGGAAAGTAGGGATATCTGGGCGCCCCTCTGTATCGAAATCGATGGTTGGGATATCATTAAATCTTCCGACGGCATCCTTGACAGCGGCAGAGAGGATTTGCCAGATTGCCTGTTCATTGTCAAATTTGATTTCGGTTTTCGTAGGATGGATATTGACATCAATGTCGCCAGGATCGACATCAAAATAGATGAAAAACGGCACCTGTTCACCCTGTGGGATCATTCTCTCAAAAGGAGCCAAGACCGCTTTGGCAAAATAAGGATGCCGCATAAAACGTCCGTTGACGAAAAAGAACTGCTGCGCCCCCTTCTTTCTAGCAGACTCCGGTTTTCCCACGAAGCCAGAGATACTGCACAGCATTGTCTCCACTTTCACAGGCAACAGATCTTGATTGAGTTTTTTTCCAAAAACATCAATGATTCTCTGCCTCAGTCCGGTCGCAGGCAGATTTGACAACTCCGCGCCATTGCTGTGAAGCGTGAAAGCCACATTCGGGTTGACGAGCACGATACGTTCATAGGCCGCCAGTATATGACTAAGTTCGGTGGCATTCGACTTGAGAAACTTCCTTCTTGCAGGAACGTTGAAGAAGAGATTCTCCACTTTGAACTGGCTCCCTTTCGGGCATGCTGCCGGTTCCTGCGCGACGAAACGTGAGCCTTGCAGAGTAATCGTCGTACCCACCTCATCATCATGAAGTCTTGTAGTGAGCTGCACCTGTGCCACGGCAGCTATAGACGCCAAAGCCTCTCCACGGAAACCCATGGTATGAAGGTCGAAGAGATCGCCGGCCTCACGTATTTTAGAGGTGGCATGTCTTTCGAAGGCCAGCCGGGCATCAGTCACCGACATTCCTGAACCATCATCGTTGACCTGAATCGACGTGCGCCCTGCATCCACAATGATGATATTGATTTCGTGAGCACCGGCGTCGAGGGCATTTTCCACCAGTTCTTTCACCACCGAAGCAGGTCTTTGGATAACTTCTCCGGCAGCGATCTGGTTGGCCACAGAATCAGGTAACAGTTGTATGATGTCGCTCATAATTCAGTGTTTTTCTTGATATGCTGTCATGCATTTGTCATTGCATCTTCACTTGTCTCATCCGCTTTTGCAGGACATAGGGTGTAGATCTGGAGCCGGCGTCATCGCTTCGGCGCCCGTGTCGTCCTTCCACGAAATAGATATCATTTTTATCGTGAGGACGGATATGGTCATACCATGCGAAATTAGGCAATTTATCCTTGGAAGGAGGAATTTGTGTCATAGGATAGATGACACCTTCAGACTTTGACGCCCAGATCTTCTCCATTTTTCTTTCAGGAGTGAGAAGCATCTTCATCGTGTCGGTCTCTATATAAAACAGTCCGAAAAGCGTACTGTCACTGTCCTCCACAGGGAAATAAACTGCGACCACATTATCGATGGCTCTGTTTTCTCTCAGTTGCCCATCCACGAAGTAAGCGTTCATCACCCTTGAGGAGATCTGGTTATAATATATCTTTTCTGGATTTTTTATTTCGTGCATCTCTTCGATAGACATCGCCCTCGACATGACATTTGCCTCTCGGATAGTGGAGTCATTCATCAGCAATCTTATGCTATCACCCAGGAGTTGCCTGTTAGCACTCCACACGACAGGGTCGACATACATGGTGAGCGAGGAGTCACGCGAGCACAGCACCATGGAGTCACATACTGCCTGCACATCGTTGCGGAACATTCTTACTTTGCGATAACAATGTACCTTGCGGTAGACCGAGTCGGTGTTGATATGGAAAGTTTCTATCCGGATCGTGTCGGCATGCAGATACAAGGTATCATTCTGAGAGAAATCGATGTAAACCGGATTACGGGTAGCAAATCCCGTTCCTGTGGTCTCATCATACTCCACGGCATCAGCCTTCAGTTGGTTCTTGTGTTTTCTGTCTATATAATTCACCTTCCCCAGGCCTTGACTTTTTTTAGTCTTGCTGTTATAGAACAGGCTGTCACCCGTAATCGACCTGGTTGTGTTTTCGATGGTCGACTGGTCAAACAGTTCTGTCTTGTCGGTGTCCATGTAGTAATAGCAATTGGTTGTCTCCACATCGTATCCGTCCTTGATGGAATGAATCTTTGATTTACTCCATTTTGACGGTCCTCCAGATGTGTAGGTTGTCTTTCCGCCCACCACATGAGCCCTTCCCTCATTAGGATAATATAATAAGGTGTCGGTATTGATGATATGCGACTTAGTCTTAAGCGTCACATCATAGTAAAACTCAGCATCCTTGGTGGTCATGTTATACTTTCCCCAGTCGCTGCTCAGGTTCACCCCCTTCGCTCTGTCGGCATAATTGCCTCCATCATCATAATAGACGATATCGAATTTTCTGTCGAAAATGAGGTTATCAGTATGCAATTCCGCCGTTTTCCTATGGATGACAATGACGTTATGCTGTGCATGCACCATCTCCACATCGTCTCTGCCATCATAAAAAGCCGTGTCACATTTAATTTCAAGCGTATCCCCCTGAAGCATTCTGACATGTCCGAAGGCATGGAACGTATTTTCCTGTTGTTTGAAATAAGCGCTGTCGCAATAGAGCACCGTTCCTTTATGACGGAATTTGACATTACCTCTTACTATCTGTGTGTCGTGTTTCTTGTATTCATCAAAATACAAGGAATCGGCATGATCGAGGTAGATGCGCTCATCACTCACCTTCCCTCCCCGCTTTTTCTGTGCCTGTGCCTCAGTTGCCACACATAGCCCAAGCAGGCATAGAATCAGCATCATAATGATTCCATGCCCGCCTCTGACATGTTGTATGGCTGGTTTTGAGGTCATTTCACCCAACCTTTGTATTGGAATTTGCAATCTTTATATCGGTCATTCATACGGACATAGGTGTTTTTGAGTTTAGAAGCCACCCAGTCGTTGAGCACCTTTTCACGTTGTTTTGCCAGCACCACATCCCTCATCACCTGGAAATCTTCGGTGATGGTAGCACGGTGTCCATCCACCCTACTTTTAAGTTTGATGATGGCACACACCTTTTTACCGCTACTGTTGATCATCTCGAAGGGTTTCGACACCTCCCCCACTTGCAAAGTCTCCACGGTCCTTGCCACCTCTGTCGACAGGTCTTGCATACGGAACTTTGACGTTCGTGTCCTGTCTTCAGTCAAGTTGGCCATCAAGCCATGGTTGCTTTTGGTGTCCTTGTCATCAGAGGCATAAGTAGCCGCCTCATCAAAGGTGAATTTTCCTGCTCTGATATCATTGGCAAGAGAGTCAAGTTGTGCAGATGCCTTATTGAGTGCATCTTGAGAGATTTTTGGTTTGAGAAGGATATGTCTCACATTGATGCGCTCACCTCTTTTTTCAATGAGTTGTATGATATGGAATCCGAATTCCGACTCGACGATTTTGGAGATTTTGTTCGGGTCTGTCAGATTGAATGCCACGCTGGCGAAAGTAGGATCCAAGACCGACCTTGGTGTAAATCCGATTTCTCCACCTTGTCGTGCCGAGCCATCTTCAGAATAGAGACGAGCCATGGTGGCAAAAGTTGTCTCACCCTTGTTCACCCTTTCTGTATATTCTCTCAGTTGGTCTTTCACCCTGTTAATCTCCTCGACCTCCACTTTAGGTTGTCTGGTGATGATCTGCACCTCCACGGTAGTAGGCACGAGGGGTATGCTGTCTTCGGGCAAGTTCTGGAAATATCTTCTCACCTCAGCTGGTGACACGGTGATATCCTTGACCAGTTGCTGCTTCATTTTCTGGATGAGGTCACGGTTTTTGAATTCATCGTGCATCTGCAGCCTCATCTGCGGGATGGTCATCTTGCGGTATTCCTCCAGTTTCTCACGCGATCCGTCAGCCAGTTGAATCCAGTAATTGATCTGGTCTTCAATGTCTCTGGAGATCTCACTTTCAGTTACCTCGATACTGTCGATGGCCGCCTGGTGCAGAAATAGTTTCTGCACGGCCAGTTGTTCTGGTATAGCACAGTCAGGGTTACCCTCCCATTTGATACCCTCTGCCTCCGACTGCATTCTCATGGCTTCGATATCCGATTTAAGGATCGGTTCGTCTCCCACGACCCACACCACCTCATCGATGATGCTGGCGAGATTGACAGGCGTCGTCTTGTTGTCAGCAGAGTCATTAGGCAAGGAACCCCATCGCACGGCAGCCCCGGCCTGCATCAGCATCATCAGGGCTCCTACGAGTAGCGCCATTCTCTGTTGGGATATTTGCATGGTTGTGTAAGATAAGTCAATGTTTGTTGACGGTGGCAAGCACATCTTTATTCACCACCACTTGATAACGCTGGCGCAGTTGTGCCACCCACTCTTTCTCAAGTTGGTCTTGATAGTCAGCGACCACCTGTCCGCGCACGTCGGTATATTCCTTGGGTTTTTTCATCAGTTTACCGTAGGTGGCGTCGATAGGATATTCCTCATTCTTTTTCACTTCAACGTCTTTTTTCTTAAACACCTCACGGTCAACGAGCGGGTTATCCCCCACTTTAAAGAGTCCTTTCTCGACACGGATACGTTTCACGGAATCAGCATTAAACGTCGTACGCAATTTTTCAGCCCACTTGTCGAAGTCCAGTCCTTTGACGCTGTTTTTCACAGCTTTCACGTCAGCAGGATCTTTCACATGATAAGCCATTCCTTTGAATCTAGGCGAGTCCCAGACATATTTTTTCTTGTTTTTCTTAAAATACTGAGCGAGTCCTTCCTCGTCTTTGGCACCTTTTTCCCAGACCAACTTATTACTGATCTCATAGAGCAGCAATCCGTCATGATACTCACGGATGAGATTGGCCAGATCAGAGTCATTTTTCGAAAGGTCGAGAGCCTTTTGCTCAAGCAGTTGATCACGGGTGACATGCCCGTCCTTAGCCACGAGTTCATCGATTTTCTCATCAATGATTTTCTCCTTCAGCCCTCTTCTGTCAATAAAAGTCTTGATATCAGCACTCACAGAATCGTAAGGCACAAAATTCTTACGCTCATGAACTTTGATGATATGATATCCGAAAGGCGAGAGCACCGGTGGGCAAATCTGTCCTATTTTGGCAGAATAGACAGTCTTCTCGAATTCCGCCACGGTCTGTCCGGGCTGTATCCATCCGATATTTCCGCCATTGGCAGCTGACCCTTTATCATCGGAAAATTTTTTGGCCATCTCAGCAAAGTCAGCACCCTCGACGAGGGCTCTTGTGATGGAATCAGCTTTCAGACGTGCGATATTTTTCTCTTTCTCTGTGGCTTTCTGGTTCACCATGATAAGAATGTGCGAAGGGTTGGCCAGTCCTCCCAGTGAATCAACATAATGCTGTGTGCGTCTATAGATTTCACGTGCCTCCTTCTCGATGTCCTCATCGTTGATGAACGATGGTCTCACCTGTTGGTCACGGTATTGGGCGAACTCGTTTTTGAAAGACGACGCGGTGTCGAGTTTGGCATCCAAGGCAGCAGCCACCTTGAGTTTATAGTTAATGAACAGGTCTACATATTCATCAACCGTTTTTTTGTCGATGACACCTTCGGAATTGTTTTTATTATAAGAATACTCAAACTCAGACCGTGTGACGGGCACACCGTTGATGGTCATGATGACAGGATCGCTCACTTGAGCGAAAGCAGCGGCTCCCACAAGGAGCATAACTGCCAAAGTTTTCATT
>CADCQC010000172.1 GCA_902803455.1 uncultured Prevotellaceae bacterium | reverse complement strand
ACGCACACGACTTCATCGTCGCCACCGAACAAGGTTACGACACCTCCGTGGGCGACCGCGGCGGACGACTCTCCGGAGGACAGCGACAACGTGTGAGCATCGCTCGCGCCATACTGAAAAACCCGCCCATCCTCATCCTCGACGAGGCCACCTCTGCCCTCGACACTGAGAGCGAGCGCCTGGTGCAGGATGCCCTGGAACGGCTGATGAAGACCCGCACCACCGTGGCCATCGCCCACCGTCTCTCCACCATCCGCAACGCCGACGAGATCTGCGTCATCCATGACGGACGCATCGTGGAACAAGGTACTCACGACGCGCTCATCGCCCTCGACGGCTATTACAAGAAACTTCACGACATGCAGTCATCATGAAAATCATCTACCCCATCGTCTACGGACTGTTCTATCTCCTGTCAATGCTGCCCTTCCGCGTGCTGTATTGTATCTCCGACTTCTTTTACCTGCTGGTCTACCGCCTCATCGGCTACCGGAAAAAAGTGGTCAGAAACAATCTCACCTCCTCGTTTCCGGAGAAGAGCCTTGACGAGATCAAGTACATCGAACGTGGGTTCTACCATTTTCTCTGCGACTATTTCCTCGAGACGGTCAAACTGATGTCCATCACCCCGAAAACACTGCACAAGCACATGGAGTTTCAGCATCTCGATGTGGTGGAGCAATGCTTTGCGGAAGGGCAATGCTGCTCTGGAATCCTTGGACACTACTGCAACTGGGAATACCTTTCCACCACCCCCTTGGCATTCAAGCGTTTCCCCGATGCCATCGTAGGACTGATCTACCACCCCCTGATCAATGACATGTTCGACCAGTTGTTTCTCGCCATGCGCGAACACTCTGGCGGTGTCTGCATCAAGAAAAAAGACGTACTCCGCCAGTTGCTGACCTACAAGAAGGAGAAAAAGAACTATATCTTCGGCTATATCTCCGACCAGACCCCCAAATGGAACAACATCCACCTGTGGTTGCCTTTTCTCAATCACGACACGCCAGTTTTCACCAATGGAGAGAAAATCATGCGCAAGATGAACAATGCCGTGTTCTATGTCGACATGCAAAGGCCACGAAGGGGATACTATGTCGTTGATTTCCAACTCATCACCCGCCAGCCGGCGCAGATGGAAGAGTTTGCCATCACCCGCCGCTTTTTTGAGATGCTGGAGGCCTCTATCCGCCGCGATCCCCGCTATTATCTCTGGAGCCATAACCGCTGGAAGCGCACCCACGAGGAGTTTGACCGCCAATACAAGGTGGAAAACGGCAGGGTCATCCAAAGAGAGCAGGAAGAATCAGAAAACCAATAACCAAAAAGATACAGATATGAAAATCATCAACCTCAGCGACCAAAACACCATCGTCAACCAATACATGGCGGAAATCCGTGACAAAGACTATCAGAAAAGCCGTTTGCTCTTCCGCAACAACATCATGCGCATCGGTGAGATGATGGCATACGAGGTATCCAAAACCTTCCACTATGAGAATCGCGACGTGGCCACCCCTCTGGGCACCGCCAAGGTCAATCTTCCCACCGACAAACTCGTGCTCGCCACGATCTTTCGTGCCGGCCTCCCCTTCCATACTGGATTCCTGAATATTTTCGACCATGCCGGCAACGCTTTCGTGAGCGCCTACCGTGAGTATATCGATGAGGAGCACCATGAGGTGGGCATCCATGTGGAGTACCTGGCCACACCCAGCATCGAAAAGAAAACCCTCATCATCGCTGATCCCATGCTCGCCACCGGCGGCAGTATGGAATTAGGCTACCAGGCCTTCCTCTCCAAAGGAACACCCCGGCAGATCCATGTCTGTTGTGTGATTGCCACCCCAGAGGGCATAGAACATATCAAGAAGACATTCCCCGACGACAAGACCACCATCTGGTGTGCAGCCATCGACCCGGGCATGAACGAGCACAAATATATCGTTCCCGGCTTCGGCGATGCCGGCGACCTCTGTTTTGGCGACAAGCTGTAAATACAGCAGAAATATACCGGATGACGGCAACGGGTCAGTTGCCGTCAGGTTTTTTCACATCCATGACCTTGGCGTCATACCACACGAAGGCGTTGGGGTCATCGGGAGTGGACGGGTTGAAGTCTTGCCAGTCGGAGCGCAGTGAGGCGACCAATGGCAGCCCTAACTGCTTCATGCCCATGACCACCATCTTCGCCACCTCATAGGCCCCATAGGGATTGAAGTGGGTGTTGTCGGCCAATGCCTTGTCCTGGTCAGGATAGGTATGAGCGGGATAATGCACCAGTGCCTTCTTGCTGTCCTCAAATCCCAACGTCTCGAAAAAGGTGCGGGTCATCTCGTTGAGGTCAATCACGGGCACCTGCTCTCTCTTCGCCACCGACCACATAGCGGCGGGGAAGTCGCCATGCGTATCCTTGATATGGCGGTTGTCGTCCTGCCAGAACCGGCGCTGCGTGGGCGTGCAGAAGATGATATGCCCCCCAGCCTGCCTGACCTTATCGATAAATATTTTCAGGTTATACACATAATGATACCAAGCCCCGTCACCCGGGCGCTTCTCCTTCTCATCATTATGTCCGAACTCACAGACCACATAATCACCTGGGCGCATCATGGTGAGGATTTTCTCCAGACGGTTGCCGGCGAGGAAGGTGCGCGCGGTGAGCCCGCTTTCCGCATGGTTGGAGATAGCCACAGAGGTGTCGAACCACCGGGGAATCATCTGTCCCCAACTGGCCCAAGGCTCGCTATTCTGGTCCACGACCGTGGAATTGCCACAAAGGAAGATGGTCGTGGCCGTCGTGTCAGGCTCGATGGTGATGCGGCTCACGGCGGGAGCGGCACCATTGATCTCTATCGTGAGGCTGTCGTCCCAGTTGAGATACCCTTTCTCACGGTCTTTCAACCTGACGGTCTCTTGATGCTCCCCTTTGTCGTTGACCACCGTGTAGCGTGGCGACCGTTTATTGACCACGAAAGAGCAGTCCACCTGCTCCCGGCGCTTGGTGACCACACGCTCCAGCATCAGCCGTCGCGACTCAGCCCGCACCACGGTCTCCGCCTTTCGTTTCTTGCTGCCGATGGTCACCGTCACTTTATAGTTCCCGTCGGGCACTTTTACGGAGAAATATTGCGGTGAGGTGATGTCTACCGCAAAAGAGCCTGTCTGTGCCTGTGAGAGAAGGCCCAGCAGACAAGTCATGATCGTGAGAACAGTCTTCTTCATAGCCATCATCAGTCAAGGTGAAAAACTTCCTCTATCGGGATACTCACAGGCGAGTTGTCCGGGTTGACCTCCATGATATCGGCCATCATATCCCACCACTTCTGTGTGATCGGGTCGACATCAGTCGTATCTTGGCTGTTGGTATCACTTGCACACTCCTGGTAACCGAATAAGATATTGGTGTCTTTGTCCCAATAGATGCTGTAGTTGCACACGCCAGCATCCTTGATCATCTTCACCAGTTCGGGCCAGATAGCGGCATGGCGTCTGGCATACTCCTTCTCAAATCCTGGTTTGAGAAACATTTTAAATGCAAATCTTTTCATATAAAATTAAGGTGATTGGGCTTTATGCCCATCATTTATTATCCATAAAATAAGGTGATTGGGCAAAGATAGAAACAATAAATGAGAAAAGCAAATGATTTGTTTTTTATTATTCGATTTTGTCAGCAGCCCGTGATTCATTTTTCATCTTTTCATTTTAATTTTTCATCTTTCATCTTTCATTTTTCATTTTTTTACGTCATTTCCAGCCAAAGGCTGAGCCTTACCCAGCACGCTTTGCGTGCTTGATGCAGAAGTCGGCTACGCCGAGAAATCTATCAAAAAATTAGTTTCAAAATTATATAAAATTCAGCCCAGGCTGCTGTTTAAACTTGGAATCAAGTACCTGTTCCCATTGATTCTTAGATAAAAGAATAAAATAAAAAAGGATGAAAAAGAAGATATTAAAATTTGAAAAAGTGCCAAGGCACTCACAAAAAGGATGAAAAAGGCTTGGACGGAATCAAATACCTCCCCCTTGATTCTCAGCCAAAAAGTTTTTCCTCCTTTTTGTGAAACGCTTGCGTTTTTTTATTGTTTTCGTCAACGCCAAGAATGTCATTTGTATAATTTTTTCTTCCTTTTTTATTTTATTGATATTCACTTGAGCGACATCCCCGTGCACGCAGGTAGGGAGCGGTTACAATGATTTTATATAATTTTGAATTGAATTTTTATATCATTTCCAGCCGGAGGCTGAGCCTT
>CADCQC010000171.1 GCA_902803455.1 uncultured Prevotellaceae bacterium | reverse complement strand
CATCGCCTTCCTCTTCACCACCGTGGCAGCCAATGCCATCGCCATTGTCGGCTCCAACCCCGTGAGCGGCATGACGCTGATGACGCTCCTCCTCGCCTCCGTAGTGATGGTGGCAGTGGGCCTGAAGGGCACCGCCGGCATGGTGGCCGCCCTGATCATGGGTGGTGTGGTGTGCACGGCCCTGTCGATGGCCGGCGCCTTCATTACCGACCTGAAGATCGGCTACTGGCTCGGTACGACGCCCAAGAAACAAGAGTCATGGAAATTCCTCGGCACCTTGGTGTCGGCTGCCACGGTGGGCGGTGTGATGATCCTGCTCAACGAGACCTATGGCTTTGCCAGCGGACAACTGGCCGCTCCGCAAGCCAACGCCATGGCGGCTGTCATCGACCCGTTGATGAACGGTGTGGGAGCTCCCTGGCTACTCTATGCCATCGGTGCCGCACTGGCCATCATCCTCACGCTGGTGAAGATCCCCGCACTGGCATTCTCACTGGGTATGTTCATCCCTCTGGAACTCAATGTGCCGCTTCTCATCGGCGGTGCTGTCAACTGGTATGTGACCTCACGCAGCAAGGACAAGGCTGTCAACGACGCCCGTGGTGAGAAGGGTACGCTTATCGCCAGCGGATTTATCGCCGGCGGCGCGCTCATGGGTGTCATCAGTGCGTTGTTGAGATTTGCTGGTATCAACCTCATCAATGAGGCATGGCTCGAGAACCATCTCTCCGAGGTGCTCTCGCTCGTGGCTTATGTGCTGCTGATCATCTACTTCATCTGGGCCACCAAGGTGTCGAAGTCAGACAAAGCATAAAAAAATCATTTCTTGGTGCCCTTGTAACTCGTCTTGTGCGTCTCGTAGTTCTTGAACGGAACAGAGGCACGGGGCACCTTCATCTCAATAGGATGGGCGGTTTCCGGACCGCTCATCCATTTTGCTATCCCGTCGGTCCAACGGGCGGCTGCGTCGAAAGTGGGATGGATGCCATCGGCACCACGCGAGATATGCAGGTTATAACTGTCGTAAAAACGGTCGGCCCCCACATTCTGACGGATCATCCCCACAATACCCGGGTCTTTCTTGATATTGCGCAGTGTCACCGGACCAATCCACACAAAGGGGATGTCGCCGATCTCGCGCATGATCTCCTGCACGGCTTGCGAACGGGCAGGGATATCATAATAGCCTAAGTCGTTGGTACCCAGACAGACGATGATAAATGTGGGATTCACTTTCTTCAACAAGCGCGACAACTCTGTCGTGTAAGCCCAACTCTTCGTCGACGAGCCATACCAGATCGAGGTATAGAGGGTATGTCCGTTGGCAGCGGCATAGTCGTTGAACCGTCTGCCGACGCCGTCGAGCATCGAGTCGCCGAAGAGGAGGATGCGGTGATGCTGAGGTTCCACCACAGTGTCTTGTTCCACATTCTCCACGGGTTCGCCCTTGAGTAATTTGTTGTACACCACTTCGATGCTGTCGAGGATATCCTGCGCGGGTGAGTGGAGCACGATCGTCATCATGGCCAAAACGGCCAGTATCATCTTTTTCATATCTCTTTTTTAATGATTTCTGATTCTTTTGTTTTTTCCTTCCTGTTGACGCGGTTATATTGCCATATCTCGATACTGTTGACCACGTTTTGCCAGAGGATGTAGCAGCCTGGTCCCACCGATGAGAGAGGGTTGAGATAGGTGTAGGCGATCCAGATGGCGAAGTTGGTATTCTTCTGTCCCAATGCCTGTCCGGCCTCCTGGGTGCGGTTGAAGAAGTGACCAAGATAGCGTCCCACGGCAAACTGCACGAAGCAGAGCACGAGTCCCATTCCTGCGATGACCACCAGCATGGCAGTGGTGGTGTCGGCATGCACGATATTCTTCACCGTGGTGCCCGTGACGATGGCGAGCGACAGCGCCCACAGATAATAGGACAGATCCTTCACGCTGATGATCCAACGGTGGAGCGCCTTCATGTAATGCTTCACGAGATAGGCCAGCAGCATGGGAACGACCAGCACGAGGCACACCTTGTAGAGAATGAGCCAGAAGGCCTGCCAGAAGTCCATCCCTGCCGATGAGTCGATGAGCGGGAAACAGACAGGCACGAGAATGGCTGTCAGGAAATTGGACATGAAGGTATAGGAGGTCATCTCCTCCAGGTCGCCACCGAGTTTGCTGGTCACCACGGCGGCAGCGGCGGCACATGGTCCGATGATGCAGGTGAGCACCGACTCGAGCAGGATGAGCCGATTGCCGGTCATGTGGAAGGTGAGGATTCCCCCCACGATGATGGCGACGAAGAGCACCTGGAACAGTCCCACCCACCAATGCCATCCCACGGGTCTGAGACGGTGGAAATCCACCTTGCAGAAGGTGACAAAGAGGATGAGAAACATGAACAGCGGGAAGATCTCATCGATCACGGGTCCGAAGAAGTCGGCCGCCCCCTCCAGTGCCGGTGTGCATGCGAAGAGGAAATAGAGGATGGTGCCGATGACCATCGCCACGGGCAGTGTCCAGTCTTTCAGCATCCGGATGATGCCTCTCTCCAGGACGGGCAGTTCCTCATTGATATGCATCGCAGTCAGGCTATCGTCAAGCGTCTCAGCGTCCGGACACGAGGATCACTCCTCCCATGGGTTGCAGTGTCACCTTGGCGCGCCCTTTCTTGTCCACTTTCAGACTGCGCAGTTCCGCCTCCGGGATGGCATTCTCGGTCTTGGCGGCTGGCCGGTCGGTATAGTAGTCCACCGTCTTCCCTGCCATCATCGGCAGGTTGAGCGTCAGTGTGATAGGTTCCTTCGTGCCGTTGATGCCACCCACATACCATGTGTCGCCATGGCGGCGCGCGATGACGGCATGACGGGTGGGATAGCCGTCGATGAAACGGGTCTCGTCCCATGTGGTGGGCAGACCGCGCAGGAAGTCGAGTTCAAACTGCGGCAGTTCGCTGAGGTTATTGGGCTGCATGGCCACGCAGTTGACACCCGTCTGCAGGATGATGCCGGTAGCCATCTCGAAGGTGTCCGACGAGCGGCGGCAGTTGCGGCTGGCATTGTCGCGGCTCATGCGGCGGTTCATGATGATGCCTCCCCAATCGAAGGCTCCCAGCGCATTGCGTGAGAAGGGATGCATGGTGAGTTCAAAGCCCTCATTGTCGCAGTGATGCTGGTTGAAAACCAGGTTTTCCGAAGCGAGGGCCGCCTCACTGGCCACATAGTTGGGATACATCCTCTCCCACCCTCTAGGGATGGTGCAGCCATGGAAGATCACCTGCAGCCCGTAGCGGTTGGCGTCGCAGAGGATGTCTTCATACAGTTTCATGGTCTCCTGCTTGTCACTGCCGAAGAAGTCAACCTTGATACCTGCCACTCCGATCGATTTGAGCCATGCCATCTCCCGGTCTCTCGCATAGGCTGTCGACATACAGTCACGCGGTGTCTGCGGCGCATCATTCCATGCGCCGTTGGAGTTATACCACAGCATCAGCCTCACGCCCTTCGACTGTGCGTAGCGCGACAGTTCCACCATGCGCTCGCGGCCGATATTCCGGTCCCACCAGTTGTCGACGAGACAGTATTCGAAGCCCATGGCCGATGCGAGATCGATGAACTTCACCTGGTCGTCGTAGTTGATGGAGTTGTCTTGCCAGAGCAGCCAACTCCAGGTGTAGCGTCCGGGGCGGAAGGGTTGAGTGGCTTTATAGAGGGGTTCCACCACATCGTAGGCGACGGTCGTCTCCACAATGGGTTGCAAGGTCTTACCGATGGTGATGGTGCGCCAGGGTGTGCTGCCGGGCAATGAGATGTTGGCGAACTCGCTGCCGAAGCCGTTGAACTCCCCTTTCTCGGGATAGGTGACGGTATATCCTCTCTCGGGGTTATAGTCGCTCAGGCGTGAGGCGCAGTAGGCGCTCGACACCCCAGTCTCGCCGATGAGCACCCATCCGTTGTCACCCAAGCGGAAGAGGCAGGGGAAGGTGTAGCCCAGTCCAAAGCGTGATCGCTCCGTCATCGCCACATCGGCGGCATACTCCTCCTCATAGGAGGGTTTGGTACGCTCCCACCCCGTCATCGGACCGATCTGTGGACAGAGGAAGGTGGTGGTGCCGTCGGGCATACGGAAGGAAGTGGCCTCACGGTAGATGATGGCGCACTTGGGGTTGTCAGCCTTGGGGCGTGGGATGGTGTAGCGGAAGGCCACATCGTTATTGGAGACGAGCACGGTCAAGGTAAGTATGATGTCGCCCTTCTTGAAGTCAACGTCCATCTTATTGGCCTCGTAATGCATCTGCGAGGCCTTCACCTGTGGCATCGTATAGTCTTTGCTCACCTTGTCGTATCTGGCCTCCAGATACTGCACCTTACCGGTGAAGTCGCCGACATCGGCCACGAGTCCTAACGGTGACTCCAGGATGACGGGTTGGCCGTCATACGTCACGGTATAGTACATTCTTCCTGATACCTCTTTGGTACCGGCCGACACGCTCAGTTTTCCGTCGGGCGAGGTCACGCTCCCGACTGTTGTCTGTGTGGCATTTTGTGCGGCTACATCAGTCATAGCCAGCAATAAGCCCATGACTGTCAATAAGATTTTTCTCATGATTCCCCTTTTTTGTTTTCTCGGAGAGCAAAGTTAGTGGAAAAATCCGATTAAGCGAGCAAAAAGCAAATAAAATTTGTGTTTTCGGAGATCTCCCTCACCGGCAATGGAGTGCTTCCGAGGTGGAGCCAATCTATGATGGTTATCATTTTAATTGGGGTTTTCTATGAATTCTTTATCTCATCAGACTTATCATATCGGTTTTTTTTCTATATTTGCAATGCAATTGCGACAAGAAGGCCATTGTCATAGAATTGTTGTATGACATCCTCACAAAACATCATATCAGAAACATATCATTAGATAATTATGAAACAGACTCTTTTT
>CADCQC010000170.1 GCA_902803455.1 uncultured Prevotellaceae bacterium | reverse complement strand
GCTTTGTGACGGCACAATGACTGCCGCAGAGATGGCGGCTGCCATGGAACCGGTCTATGGAACGGATGCCGCGCGGCTGGTGAAAGCGTTTCTCGATCATGCCGTGGAGGCGCATCTCTTCGATGTGGCCGGCAGTGGTGAGGTGCCCATCCTGAGAAGTCGTGGTGAACTGAGCATCGTGCAGTTCTCCATTTCCTCACGGTGCAATCTCAACTGCCGTTACTGCTATGCCACCGACCGGGTGGAAGGCGAGCACCGCAGCATGACCCTCGATGACTACAAGAGGGTGACGGATGAACTGTGTGAGATGTCGGACAGCGTGAGATTCTCCCTGACCGGAGGTGAGCCACTGCTCAATCCCGACTGTATGGCCATCGCGCGGCATATCCAGTCACGGGGACACGGGGTGGATCTGCTGACCAACGCCACCCTGATCGGGGAGCAAAACGTGGAGGAGATCTGTGAGGTGTTTGACATGGTGACGGTGAGCATCGACGGCAGCACAAGGCAACTGCATGAGACGTTCAGGGGCCGGGGCACCTATGAGCGGACCGAGAAAGCCATCGACCTGCTGTGCCGGCACGGTATGGACACACGGCTGTCGATGACGGTCAACCGGCTCAACATCCATGATGTGGCGGCCATGGCCCGGAAATATGGTTCGATGCTGACCTTCGCACCGCTGTTTCCCGCCGGCAACGCGAAGAAGTCGGAGACGGATATCTCTATTACCGGGAGGGAATATTTTGAGACCTTACGGGATGCCGCAGGGGTGAACCCTCTCTCCTATTGCGAATCGGCGCTCGACGGTGCTCAGCAATGCCGCAACTGCAAATGCGCTCTGGGCGACAGCGAACTCAGTTTCTCTCCTACCGGCGACGTCTATCCCTGTCAGTTACTCCATTATCCGGAATTTCTCATCGGCAATATTTTTGAAAGCAGCGTGCACGACCTGTATACCCATTCACCAGTGGTGGAACGGTGCCGTCAACTGACCGTCGACAACATACAGGAATGTGCGGAGTGCTTCCTCAAATATGTCTGCGGCGGCGCCTGCAGGGCACGAGCCTATCATGAGTGTGGCGACATCACCCGTTCGGGAACATTCTGCGAATATGAGAAACGGGCATTTGTCGACGGACTGCTCCATATCTACTCCGACAATCTGCTGTCCTCTTGACATGCCTGCTGTATTCCTAACAAACCTTCATCATCACTTTCATCTTCATCACCTTCTTCCTCACCTTTTGACATGCCTTCACAGAGCAAAGACTCTTCTCCTATGACGCATGGGGAACCGATGGTCTCCAAGACATCCCACATGATCAGCAGCACCTTTGAGCCGGAAACCCCGGAGGATTTTTTCACGACGCTGGAAGAAGCCCAACGGTTAGTGCCCGACTATGCCAGGATCTATCAGATATATGCCCGGATATTCCAACAGGTGCTGGACCAGAAGACGCAGGACACCAGGATTCTGCTCTGCGGCATCTTTGCCAAAACCGATTACCTGCTGAAGAAATACGAGGCTCCGCCATCGTTGGTGAAGTCGGTCAACGATACCCGTGTGCGGCTGAGGCACCGCAACCAACTGTCAGAGGTTTCGATGGGTTCTCTGCATCTCCATGACCTGAGAAATCTCTGCCAGTGGATCGCCTTCCTCTACAGGGTCAAGATTCCAGCTGCCCTCGTGGCGCTGTTTCCCACAAAGAAACCTACCGCTTTCTCCCCCACCCTGATGAGCGACTGCATCCGGGTGGTCGTGCAGCGCTGGGACGATGAATTTGTCTATGGTCCCTCCGAGGAGTCATCCGAAGGCAAACCGCTGAAGATCTCCTACTCCCACGACCGTCTGCTGGGCGGATGGGACTGGAGTTACCTGAGAGAACTGTTCAGCGTGGGGGCCTACCTCAACCTGATCCATGCACATGAGGATGACGGTATCCTCTATCCCGAGATCATCATCTACGAGCCCGACTACCTGATCAACATCTCGACTATCGCCCGTTGTTTTGAGACCTACGCCGAATCGCCTATGGTCGACCTCCTCAAGAAGTTGGAGCCAACGACGGAGTCGCAGCCCATCCTCCTCGGTCAGTTTGCCAGCCAGTTGCTCGACGAGGCGATCCACCAGTTGCCGGCCACCCACACCTACGCCCAAAGTGTGAAAGACTTTTTTGAGAACTATGCCATCAATCTGTTGCTGGCCAATGTCTCACCGAGCTTTCATGAGGATGCGAAAAACCAGCAAGCCAACATCCACAAGGCCATCAAGTACACCCTCCCCCACGACATACAGGATTTTGACCCCAAAGAGGGCATGGTGGAACCGTCCTTCTTCTGTGAGATGCTGGGTATGCAAGGACGTATGGACTATCTGCAGCAGGATTTCAAAGTGCTGATGGAACAGAAATCGGGCAAGGGGAATTTTCCTTACGACCATTTCATCATTCCCCGTCACAAGGTGGAGCATTATGTGCAACTGCTGCTGTATATGGCGTTGATCCGCTACAACTTCAGAAAAGCTTATGAAAGCAACGGAAAAAAGATCCATGCCTTCCTTCTCTATTCGAAATACCAGGAGAGTCTGTTGAATTTGGGGTTCGCCCCAGATCTGCTGTTCCGTGCCATCAAGGTGCGCAACCAGTTGGCCAAGGCCGAACTGCACTATGCGGAGCCCGACGGTTTCCGTATCCTGGAGACGCTGAAACCCGAAGATGTCAACGAGAAGCATTTCAAGAGTTCCCTATGGGATGATTATCAGCGCAAACAGATCAACAACATCCTGGTACCCATCCAGCAGGCATCGGAGACGGAACGAGCCTATTATTTCCGGTTTCTGACGTTCATCGCCAACGAACATGTGCTGGCGAAGTTGGGCAACCGCTGCACAGAATGCGCCGGTTTTGCCTCCACATGGCTCAACACGCTTGATGAGAAGCGGTCTGCCGGCAACATCTACGATCATTTGACCATGGTCTCTCCTGACGCTTCCACGCAAGGCCGTATCGAGACCGTCACGCTGCGGTTCTCGGAGACCGCCGACAACGACATGTCGAATTTCCGCACAGGCGACATCGTCATCCTCTATCCCTATATGCCTGGTGAGGAACCCGATGCCCGACAGACGATGGTGTTCAGATGCACCATCGATGCCATCCTGCCCGACACCATCCGCCTGATTCTCAGGGCCAGCCAGACCGATAACCGGGTGTTTCTGAAAGAGCAAGGGAAGTTGTGGGCGATCGAGCACGACTTCATGGAATCCTCTTTCAGTCAACTCTACAAGGGCATGCATGCCTTTCTCTCCGCTCCCAAGAGCCGCCGCGACCTGCTGATGCTGAAACGGGCGCCAGAGACCGACGACAGCCGTTTGCTGCTCGGCGACTATGGTGCATTCAACGAACTTCAACAGCGTGTGAAACGGGCGAAAGACCTGTTTCTCATCATCGGTCCTCCGGGAACGGGAAAGACCTCGTTTGGCCTGCTCTACACGCTGAAGGAGGAATTGCTTGAGCCCGAATCCTCCGTGCTGCTGATGGCCTACACCAACAGGGCTATCGATGAGATCTGCAGCAAACTGACAGAGGCCGGCATCGACTTCATCCGTATGGGAAGCAGTGCCAGTTGCCCGGAGCCCTACAAGCGTTATCTGCTCAAAGAGAAAGTGAAAGGCTGCGGCCGTCTGCCTGACATAAAGCAACTGATTCTCACCACCCGTGTGTTTGTGGGAACCACGACATCCGTCAGTTCGAGGATATCCCTTCTCCAACTGAAGCGTTTCAGTCTGGCCATCATTGATGAGGCGTCACAAATCCTTGAGCCCCATCTGATGGGACTGCTGAGTGCCCATCAGGCGGGCATTCCTTCTATCGGGAAAATGGTGCTCATCGGCGACCACAAGCAGTTGCCTGCTGTGGTGCAACAGCCTCAGGAGACCTCACTGGTGAGAGAGCCTCTCTTGCACGACATACTGCTCACCGACTGCCGTCTGTCACTGTTTGAGCGTCTGCTCCGCAAATACGAGAAAAACAGCGATGTCACCTATCTCTTGCGGAAGCAAGGGCGCATGCATCCCGACATTGCCGAGTTCTCCAACCACACGTTCTACAACGACCAATTGGAGGCGGTTCCCCTCCCCCACCAACTGACCGTATTGCCCGAGAATGGTGCGGACATGCACGGTATCGAGGCATTGCTGACCACCCGCCATATCGCTTTTGTCGCTGCCGCCCCGCCTGCAGACAGTCCATCGGACAAGGTGAATCAGGTGGAGGCCGATCTCATCGCCGCCACGGTGGTGAAGATCTATGAAATGGAGAAAGATCATTTTGATGTGAGGGAGACGGTCGGCATCATTGTCCCCTACCGCAACCAGATCGCCACCATCCGCAACACCATCGACAAGTATGGCATCCCTTTGCTTCACGACATCACCATCGACACG
>CADCQC010000169.1 GCA_902803455.1 uncultured Prevotellaceae bacterium | reverse complement strand
GAAATCAACGGCAGACAATATGAGGCTGACTCTACGGGTGATGGACAGTATGATGCTTTTGTGAAAGCTTTAAGGAAAATATACAAGACTTATTTGGATCGTACTTTTCCTATTTTGGCCAATTATGCGGTCACTATCCCTCCTGGAGGAAGGACTGATGCTTTGGTACAGACGGTCATCACGTGGAGAAACGGACAGAAAATCATACGGACACGTGGCTTGGATGCCGATCAGACCGCTGCTGCTATTAAAGCCACCATGAGAATGCTCAATATCTTTGAGGAGCAATCCTCATGATAAATAACTTCTTATCTTAATGGACAACGGATTTTTTTGTCCTTTTATTGACATGCTTTTGTAGAATAATTTAAATGACGATTGATATGAAATTAAACATTGCGGTCCTTCCTGGTGATGGTATAGGACCTGAGATCATGAAACAAGGCATAGCTGTGATGGATGCTATCGCATTGAAATATGGACATGAGGTGGCATACAAAGAGGCTATTTGTGGCGCTCATGCCATTCAAGAGGTGGGGGATCCTTTCCCCGAAGAAACTTTCAGGGTTTGTGAAGAGGCTGATGCAGTACTCTTTGCCGCTGTGGGGGATCCTAAATATGATAATGACCCTACATCCAAAATCAGACCTGAGCAAGGACTTCTCGCTATGAGAAAAAAATTGGGCCTTTATGCCAATATAAGGCCTGTGCAGACTTTTAAGTGCCTTTTACACAAAAGTCCTCTTCGGGCCGAATTGATTGAGGGTGCTGATTTCATCTGTATACGGGAGTTGACAGGTGGAATGTATTTTGGTGAAAAATACCAAGATAACGATAAGGCTTATGATACCAACTATTATACTCGTCCTGAAATCGAAAGAATATTGAAGGTCGGTTTCGAGTATGCGCGTCAGCGACATCATCACCTGACGGTTGTTGATAAAGCGAACATCTTGGCATCGAGCCGTTTGTGGAGACAGATAGCTAAAGAGATGGAACCGCTATACCCGGATGTGAAAGTTGATTATATGTTCGTTGATAATGCTTCTATGAGAATGCTGGTGGAACCTACTTTCTTTGATGTCATCGTGACAGAGAATACATTTGGTGATATTCTTACTGATGAGGGTAGTTGTATCTCTGGTTCGATGGGCTTGTTGCCTTCTGCTTCCACAGGTGAAAGCACACCGGTCTTCGAACCTGTCCATGGCTCTTGGCCACAAGCTGCTGGTAAGAATATCGCAAATCCATTAGCCCAAATCCTTTCTGTGGCAATGATGCTTGAATATCTCGGTCTAAATGAAGAGGGCGACTGTGTCAGACAGGCTGTCAATGCCAGTCTTGATGCGCATGTGAGAACCCCCGAAATACAGGTGGATGGGGGACCCGTCTATGGAACGAAAGAGGTGGGGAAGTGGATTGTCGATTGGATCGCTGCCCATTAAACTTATAGTTGAACGAATGCATTTTTTATTATCTCAACTTCCTCAAGTGAAAAGGTGTGAGAAGTGTAGGAGTATGTTGAATAAAATGTTGCTTGTTTACAGAGGGGGGCTGGCGATGATACTGTCATGTTTGTTGTCTGCCTTCTCTCTAAATGCCTATGCACAATCTTATGACGAAATGCGTGATTCCTTGGAACTGGCGACCCAAATGCTCAATAAGTATCCAACGAATATTGACTTGAGGTTGAAAAAGGCTTCATGGAATTTACTTCTCGAACAATGGGATTACGCTTTAAGGGAATATGATATCATTTTGGCTAATGATTCGGACAATGTGGCTGCACTCTATTACCGAGCTTTTGTCAATGAAAAAAAACATCGGTATAAATATGCCAAAAAGGACTATCTCACCATGTTGAAGTTGGTACCTGGCAATTTTAATGGCTTGTTGGGATTGGCGCTACTTGAACAAAAAGACATGCATTATACTCAAGCAATGGACCATATCAACAGATTGATACAGCTTTATCCTGATCATCCGGTCGCTTATGCAGCAAGAGCAGGCATGGAATTGGAAAGGGGATTGCTCGAACCGGCTGAGTATGACTATTCTGAGGCAATGAGACTTGATCCTGATAATACAGACTATGTCATCAATAGGGTGGATGTCAGAATTCGTTTGGGAAACAAGGCCGGGGCAAAAAGGGATTTGGATTTACTGGTGGATAAGGGGATTCCCAAACCTTCTCTGAAGGAGCTGTATGACAAATGCAAGGAATGAAGCGGATAATCTGACAAATTTTTATGATAAAAGTCAACAAATTGTTTTGATTTGATGGAGGTTTGTTTTATCTTTGCAGTGAATTATGAAACAACACCGTACATCATTAAAGGATCTTGCAAAGCAACTCGGCGTCTCTATCGCCACCGTATCAAGAGCGCTAAGAGGTAGTCATGAGGTGGGGGAGGAAATGAGGGAAAAAGTCAAGGCTTTGGCCAAACAACTCAATTACCGCCCCAATCCTTTCGCTCAGAGCCTTAGAAAAGAGGCTCCTAAAGTGATTGGCGTCGTTGTACCTAATCTTGTCACTCATTATTATGCGGCTGTACTTGATGGAATAGAGGAGTATGCCAGAAAGCAGGGCTATTCCGTCATTAGTTCGAATAGCCATGAAAATCATCTCATTGAAGAGCATGCGATAGACAACTTCATCTCTATGCATGTCGAGGGGATCATTGCTTGTCTTGCACAAGATACGGTTGATTACTCTCATTTCAGAGAAATACACGACATGGGAATTCCTTTGGTGTTCTTTGCCAGAACGTGTTTGCCTGACCTTTTCTCGCAAGTGGTTGCCAATGGTGATGAGGCTGCACAAAAGGCCACACAGCACTTGATAGAAAATGGGTGTAGAAGAATTGCCTTTATAGGGGGACCAAATCACCTCGATATGGTGATACGCAGAAAGCATGGCTATATTGAGGCATTGAGAGACAACAAAATCAAGATTGACAGGGAACTGGTCGCTTGTGGGAAAATTGACTTTGATGTGGCAAGAGATGCTGCTATTAGAATGTTGTCAATGCCGGATCCTCCCGATGCTATCCTTGCCTTCAATGATATTATTACTTATGCTGCATTCGATGCTATCAAAAGTTTGAAACTCAGAATACCTGATGATGTGGCCATTATGGGATTTACTGATGGAGACACAGCCGCTTTTGTCACTCCTAAGTTGTCGGCAATTATGGATCAGGCTCATCTTCAAGGTATGAAAGCTTGTGAGTTGCTCCTGCGGAATATCAATGGCGACCAGAAAATCTATCGCGAGGTGATACCGATGATTTTGAAAATTCGTGACAGCAGTGTAAAACAATCTAAATGATTTATATCTGAAATATCTTCTTTTTTATTATGAAAAATCTGAAAATTTTCTTTCTTTCCTTCATGTCTGTTTTCACAATCACAGCAAATGCTGAGGGGTATGTGAAAAATGACAATGGTATTACTGTAAATGTGCTTCAACCTACGAATGATGGTGCCAAAATCGTACAGTTGGAAGTCATTAATGATCAGATTATTCGTGTGCGTGCCACTTGTGAGGAATCTTTACCGCAAAAAAACAGCCTGATCATCGTCAAACAAAATGCTCACCCGAAGTTCAGTGTCACAGAGGATATGACGAATGTCTATGTGAAAGCTGCACAAGTACAGGCGGTTGTTGACAAAAACTCGGGAGATGTCACGTTTTTCGATGCCAATGGAAAAAGGTTGTTGAAGGAGGCAAAAAATGGAAAGACTTTCAAACATTTCAGGGTTCCGGAAAGAGAATTGGGAGTAGTGCAACGTCAGCTCTCAGAAGAAG
Source organism: uncultured Prevotellaceae bacterium (assembly GCA_902803455.1). Taxonomy (GTDB): domain Bacteria; phylum Bacteroidota; class Bacteroidia; order Bacteroidales; family Bacteroidaceae; genus Prevotella. The sequence continues at coordinate 5,351 of CADCQC010000169.1, read as the reverse complement.
AACTCAATGGATTGTCATGGCATGCTCTCTTCGAACCACAGAATGATCTCAAGGCCATTTATGGGTTGGGACAACATCAGGCAGAAGAATATAACATGCTGGGTAAAAATGAGGAATTATACCAATATAACACAAAGGTTAGCGTTCCTTTTGTGATGAGCAATCTGAATTTCGGATTGCTGTGGGATAGTTACAGCCTATGCAGATGGGGTAATCCTAATGATTACCAGCAACTCAATCGGGTATTTAAACTATATGACAAAAATGGAAAACCTGGCCAGCTCACGGGCACTTACATCGACAGGGATGGCAAAAAAATAGTGAGAGGAGAGGATTCTATCTATTACGAGTTTGATTGTCCTTCTACATCTGCTATTGGAAATGCAACTGAGCCTGGGGGGATCAAGAATTTGCCTAAAGGTTTCAATCTGGATGGTGCGACTGTCGTCTACGATGGGTTTATTGAATCCAATAGCACTGATATTTACAATTTCATCCTCTATTATGCTGGTTATATGCGCGTTTATATCGGTGGAAAGGAAGTCGTGGCTGAACGGTGGAGAACTGCATGGAATCCTAATTCTTGGAAGTTTACTGCTGCTCTCCGAAAAGGAGAAAAAACTCAATTGAGGATAGAATGGAAACCTGATGGAGGCGTGAGCTACTGTGGATTGAGGGCTGTGGAAGCACATGAGGCCAACAAGAATAATGCGATCAGCATCTGGAGTGAGATGAGCCGTGATATGGACTATTATTTTATCACAGGTAATAACATGGACGATGTGATCAGCGGTTATCGCACGTTGACAGGCAAGGCTTCACTCTATCCTAAATGGGTGCTTGGATTCTGGCAAAGCAGAGAACGGTATAAAAGCAGTGAAGACATCGAGTCCACATTGATGGAATTCCGTAAAAGACATATTCCTGTCGACAATATCGTGCAGGATTGGAATTACTGGCCACTTCCTGATTGGGGCAGTCATCAGTTTGAAGCTTCACGGTTCCCCAATCCACAAGCTATGTTGGATAGCGTGCACCAGATGAATGGACGATTCATGATTTCTGTTTGGCCAAAGTTCTATGACACTGTCGATAATTATAAAGAACTTGATAATAAGGGATGGATTTACCGTCAGGCTATCAAGGATGATATTCACGACTGGTTGGGATACATGGGCTCTTTCTATGATGCGTATGATGCAGGAGCAAGAAAGATGTTCTGGAGACAGATGAATGACCGTCTCTACTCAAAATATAAGTTTGGCATTGATGCTTGGTGGATGGATGCGTCTGAACCGAATGTGCGTGACTGCACACCGATATGGTATCGAAAGGCTTTAAGCGGACCTACCGCACTGGGTACATCAACCGAATATTTCAACGCCTATTCTATCGTCAATGCTGATGCGATCTACAATGGACAGCGATCGGTCAATCCTAATCAGCGTGTATTCTTGCTCACACGTAGTGGCTTCGCAGGCGAACAGCGTTACTCCACTGCTACTTGGAGCGGTGATATAGGTACAAGATGGGAAGATATGCGTTCACAGATGACGGCCGGACTCAATTACTCGATGAGTGGATTGCCTTTCTGGGGCATGGATCAGGGTGGCTTCTCTGTGGAAAGCAGGTATGTAAAAGCGCAGCAAATCTTTGATGAGACCGGACAGGAAAATGCTGATCTCACTGAATGGAGAGAACTGCAAGCCAGGTGGAATCAATTCGGTTGCTTTATTCCTTTATACCGTGCGCACGGACAGTGGCCTCTGAGAGAGGTGTGGAATATCGCTCCTGATGACCATCCAACGTATAAGACGATTGTGTGGTATGATAAATTGCGTTATCACATGATGCCTTATCTCTATTCTATGGCGGGATGGGTTCATTTCAAGGATTATACCATGATGCGCGGACTGGCCATGGACTTCAATGGTGATGAGCGTGTGTATGATATCCCTGATCAATGGATGTTTGGACCTGCTTTCATGGCTTGCCCTGTAGGATACTATAAGGCTCGTAACAGGTCTGTGTATTTCCCACGCCAATGTGGATGGTATGACTTGTATACCGGCGAGCATATCAATGGCGGTCAAACATTGGTCGTTGATGCTCCGTTGGAGCGCATGCCTGTCTTCGTAAGAGAAGGAAGTATCATTCCTTGGGGGCCTGAGATGGAGTGGTGTGATCAAAAACCTGCAGAATTGATCAATCTTTATGTGTATGAAGGCGCAGATGCGACTTTCCAACTCTATGAGGATGAAGGTACGAATTACAATTATGAGAAAGGCAAATATGCCACTATTGATATCTCTTATGATGAGTCAACAAAAACACTGACCATCGGTAAGCGGAATGGATCATTTAAAGGTATGCTCAAAGAACGGCGGTTCAATGTGGTCGCTGTCTCTAAGGACAAACCAGTTTCTCTCGATTTTGATCATCCGGAAGGCAAGGTGGTCAATTATTCTGGCAAGGAAATCAAGGTGAGTTTATAATCCTTTTCATTCTATCTTGGATGGGGAGCATGGCACACCGCAGTTTTCAATGCAGCGTGCTGTGCTTCTTTTAATTTAATCGACATGATGATAAAAAAGATACTCTTTTGCTTTGCTGCTTGCTCCTTCGTTTGTATCAGCACAGGGGCGCGTGAAAGAATCTCCTTTGATGAAGGATGGCTTTTTGCGTTGGCTGATTCTGCTCAGATGTCATCACTGGATTATCGTGACAGCGGATGGAGGAAACTTGACTTGCCTCATGACTGGGCGATAGAGGGCGATTTTTCTCCGGCTAATCCTTCTGGGGCTGGTGGTGGAGCCTTGCCTGGTGGTGTGGGATGGTATAGAAAGCATTTCAGAGTAGGTAATGCTGACCGTTATTACCTGGAATTTGATGGCGTCTATATGAATGCTTCTGTCTATCTCAACGGACATTTGCTTGGAAACAGACCTTATGGATACAGTTCTTTTGAATATGACCTGACTCCTTACCTTCATCGAAATGGTGACAATGTGGTGGCTGTCAGAGTGGATAATAGCGATCAACCTAACTCGCGCTGGTATAGCGGCTGTGGAATCTATCGACATACGTGGATCACTTCTACGTCTGAGGTGCATATTGATCATTGGGGCGTTTTGGTTCAGACAGAAGCCAATGGAAAAATGCTGGTGGAGGTAAAGACGGTCGGGGCGGTGAAACCTCACGAAAAAATCAGTTTCCGCCATACCGTCATCGATAAGGCTGGAAAAAAAGTGACACAAGTTGTTGGACAACAACCTTCAATGTCTTTGAAGGTGAAAAAACCGCACTTGTGGTCGGTCGATGATCCTTATGTTTATCAGGTTCTTACAGAAGTGATGATCAATGGAAAGACTGTTGATGAAGTGACTACTGTCACTGGGTTTAGAAGCTTTCATTTCGATGCTCAGAGAGGATTTTCCCTTAATGGAAAAACCATGAAAATCAATGGGGTGTGTGAACATCATGACTTGGGATGCCTTGGAGCTGCCTTTTATGAAGATGCCATGTATCGTAAGCTTACTATCCTGAGAGAGATGGGGGTGAATGCCATCCGTTGTTCTCATAATCCTCCGGCTCCAGAATTACTCAACATGTGTGATACCATGGGCTTTATTGTCATGGATGAGGCTTTTGATATGTGGCGGCGCAAGAAAACGCAGAATGATTATGCGCGTTTCTTCGATGAGTGGCATGAACGTGATCTCGCTGACCTTCTGTTACGTGACCGAAATCACCCGTCTATCTTGATGTGGAGTATTGGAAATGAGGTCCTGGAGCAATGGTCTTCGGCTGAAGCTGATACGCTTACCTTGGAACAGGCTAACCTCATACTAAACGCAGGACATGATGCTTCAACATTAGCCAAGGAGGGTGAGCTCAGTGTCAATTCTCTGCTCACACGACATTTGGTGGAAATCGTGAGAAAATATGATAAAACCAGACCTGTTACTGCCGGATGCAATGAACCTGAACCAGGAAACCATCTTTGGAAAAGTGGTGCATTAGATATCATTGGCTATAATTATCACCATCAATGGGTGAAAGATGTTCCTCAAAAATTCCCTGGTATGCCTTTCATTTTCAGTGAGAGTGTTTCCGCACTTCAAACAAGAGGCTTTTATATGATGCCGAGTGATTCTATATACAGTGCTCCTAAAGAATGGTGGCTGCCATACACAGACCCTTCATTCAAATGTAGCGCATACGACAATATGCATGCATCTTGGAGTAGCACTCATGAGGAAACTTGGGATGTGGTAAAACATAATGATTTTGTGTGTGGGCAGTTTATTTGGACTGGATTTGATTATATAGGGGAACCCACACCGTATGCCTATCCTGCAAGAAGCAGCTATTTTGGAATCGTCGACCTGGCCGGGTTCCCTAAAGATTCATATTATATGTATCAGTCTGAATGGACCGACAAACCTGTATTGCATCTTTTCCCACATTGGAATTGGTTGGATGGACAAACAATTGATATGTGGTGTTATTACAATCAGGCTGATGAGGTGGAGCTCATGATCAATGGAAAAAGTCAAGGCGTGAGAAAAAAAGATGAGCATCATTATCATGTCATGTGGCGTGTCGTTTTTGAACCGGGGGAGGTGTGCGTAATCGCAAGGAAAGATGGCAAAGAGGTGCGAAGACAAACCATAAAAACTGCTGGCGCTCCTCATCATATCAATCTTTCTTCCAATCGCATGACGATGAATGCGGATGGGAAATGCTTGGCTTTTGTCACTGTTGATGTGGTCGATAAAGATGGAAATATCTGTCCCTATGCTGAAAATCAGATCTTCTTTGATGTCAGTGGCGCAGCTGATATTGCTGGTGTGGACAATGGGTGCCAAACATCTTTGGAGCGATTCAAGGCAGACAACAGAAAGGCTTTTGCCGGAAAATGTCTTCTAGTTTTAAAGTCTAAGAAAAGTCCGGGTAAGGTGATGATTTCTGCCCGTGGGGTAGATTTGAAACCTGGTAGCTTATTACTTGATGTTCAGTAACAAATACATATTTGTAGAATATAGCGTGAATGTTTTTATTTTTTAGTAATTTGAAATGCCATGGATGAAATGAAAAGATGTCCCAAATGTGGACAATTAGTGAAAAGTGCTGCACTGAAGTGCCGCTATTGTGATTATTGGTTTGATACTGTTGTTCCTAATGTGAATAATTCACAGCAACAAGCGGAGGATGCCCGTCGCCGTCAGGAGTAGGATGCCCGTCGCCGCCAGGAGGAGGATGCCCGTCGCAGTCAGGAGGAGGATGCCCGTCGCCGCCAGGAGGAGGATGCCCGTCATCGTCAGGAGGAGGATGCCCGTCGTCGCCAG
>CADCQC010000168.1 GCA_902803455.1 uncultured Prevotellaceae bacterium | reverse complement strand
GCCTTGCGTAGGGCCTCGGTGATAATCCACTGCAACTGTCCGTTGGTGGAGCGGAATTCATCGGCGGCCCACGCTTCTATGGCATTCATCGTGCTGCTGTCAACACGCAGGATAAAACTTTTCGTCTTGGACGTTTTCTTGGCCTTGTCCATGATGATTGTTTGAGACGGGTGATCAAAAACGTTTCTTTAAAGGTCTTCTGGATTAATGGTTGAGAGTCCCGGTGTTGACCACAGGCTGGGCAGATTCATCTCCACAGAGCACCACCATCAGGTTGCTCACCATGGCTGCCTTCTTGTCGTCGTCAAGTTCCACCACGCCTTCATCGGAGAGTTTCTGGAGGGCCATCTTCACCATCGACACGGCTCCTTCCACAATCTTCTCGCGGGCGGTAATGATGGCTGAAGCCTGTTGGCGGCGCAACATCACGGCAGCAATCTCAGGAGCATAGGCCAGATAGTTGATGCGGGCTTCCACCACTTCTATTCCTGCCAATGCCAGCCGCTCGTCGAGTTTCTGTTCCAGTTGCTCGTTGATCTCGTCGGCACTCGAGCGAAGCGTAGGCTCATCGGTCTTGGCATCCTCATCGTCGTAGGCATACTGTCCAGCTACCTGACGGAGGGCGGCGTCACTCTGCACGCGTACAAACTTCTCCAGGGCGTTCATGATACTTTTGGCGCTGTTGCCCAATTCTGTGGGCGAACTGGCCATGGTCTGTGAGTCGACCTCAAACATGGCCTTGTAGGTGTCTTTCAACTTCCATACGAGCACCAGACCGATCATCACGGGATTGCCGGTCTTGTCGTTCACCTTGATGGGCTCTGCATCGAGATTGCGGGCACGCAGTGACACCTTCTTGGATGAGTAGAACGGATTGACCCAGAAGAAACCGGTGCGGGTGAATGTGCCGCTATATTTACCAAACCAGGTGAGCACACGGGCCTCGTTGGGCTCCAACATCAGGAAACCACACCAGAAGATGATGTTCACAAGAAGCAACAGGCCGCAGGCTGCTAACAGCCAACCGCCCTGAGCGCCATTGCTGTCGTCGAGCAGGATGATGCTGTAGATGATTCCTACGATGGAAAGAATGAGTACTGCCAGATTGACAAACAGCATCAAGAATCCATTGATGGCATTCCCTGAAAATGCTATTTCTTTTTTATTTTCCATTTTTGTTTATTTTTATAAGGTGATTAATTATGATATCATTTTGATATTGCAAATATATTAATTTGTTTTTATTGTTGTATATGCAGGACTAATTATTTAACGATTCTTAACCAAATGCCATGCTTAATGCGCATCAGGATTTGTTATGATGCTCATCTGAATAGTCTGTGGATAAAACGAAGCATCCCCCATGTCACGTTCTGTGGCATGGGGGATGCTTATATGTGTTGATAGAAAAAATCTATAGGGAAATCTGGAGCATGAAGAATGAGTAAGGAGCAAGTTCGAGCGTCATCTTCTTTTTGATCTTAAGGGTGGAAACCTCTGGTTGGATGGGTTGCTTGTCGTAGTTGTTCTCATCCTCGGGCTGTCCGCAGAGCATCGTCTGGGTGGCCAGGGGCTTTAGTCCTTTGAAGCGTGACAGATCGATGGTGGCCTTTTTGGATGCCGCACTCGCATTGCAGATCTTCACAAAGAGTTGACGGGTCTTGGTGTTGAGAATCACCGACTGGCCTTGTTCGTTGGAGGCGCCGTCGATGGTCACGCAATCGCCATAATAGTAGTTGCCCGATGATTGTCCGAACATCTGCTGCACATAATAACTGCAGGTGAGATAGGGACGGTCATTGTCGAAATAGATGAGGTCGGGATTCCAGTTGGTGTTGTCACGGCGGGCAAAGAGCGGCGCGTAGGAGGTCATGGCCACCACGTCACCATTGCGCTCCACATGCAGCAGGTAAAGGGCCTCTGCCAGAGCGTCGATGAGTTTCTTGTCCTTAGCGGCGTATTCACCTAAGTAGACCTTCGTCTTGCGGTCGCGGGGGTACTGGTCGTATTGACGAGACTTGAGGAAATAGTCGCGTGGCTCATAGTAGTGCTCGTCGAGAATGGGGAGACCGATTTCGTCGGCCAACTTCCAACCCGCCTCAAAGTCACGGTTGCCAGGATGTGAACCAGGACCTGCTGTGCCTACGATGATGATCTCTGGATGAGCGGCTGTCACCTTGTTGTAGATATATTTGAATCGCTCGATGAACTCAGGAGAGATGCGCTCCTCATTACCCAGACCCAGATATTTCAGATTGAATGGTTTGGGATGCCCAGCCTCTGCACGGATGCGCCCCCATTTGGTGGTGACGTCTCCATTGGCCCATTCTATCAGGTCAAGAGCCTCGCTCACCCATTCGTCCATCTCCTCCATCGGCACCCAGTCCTGGGCTTGGTCTTTCATGCCCCAGCCACCGTTGGTGCCTTGGCAACTCACGCCACATGGAAGGATGGGAAGGGGTTCCATACCCAGATCCTCACAGAACTGGAAATACTCAAAATAGCCCAGCCCCATCGACTGATGGTAGCCCCAGGTGTTCTTCAGTCCACGGCGCTGCTCTTTGGGACCGACAGTGGTCTTCCAACGGTAGGTATCCCAGAAACCGTCGCCGCCGCCATGCACCACGCAACCGCCCGGGAAGCGCATGAACTTCGGATGAAGGTTGGCAAGGGCTTCTGCCAGATCCTTCCGCATGCCATGTCCCTTATAGGTGTCTTCGGGCATCAGCGACACCATGTCGATATCGAGGATGCCTTTCTCCAAGACGAGAATCTGAAGGGCTGCCTTCTCGGCCGACTCGCTGGCGGTGAGTGTAGCACTATACTTCTGCCAGTTAGGAGCACGGACGTCGATGGTCGCTTCCGCAAGCAGTTTCGGGT
>CADCQC010000167.1 GCA_902803455.1 uncultured Prevotellaceae bacterium | reverse complement strand
GTTGCAGATAGACACACCAGCCTTACCCACGTCGCCCACCACACGGGCATTGTCGGGGTCGTAGCCACGGTGTGTGGGAAGGTCGAAAGCCACGGAGAGACCTTTCTGTCCTGAAGCCAGATTTCTGCGATAGAAAGCGTTGGACTCTTCAGCAGTAGAGAATCCCGCATACTGACGTATGGTCCACGGACGGAAGGGATACATCATCGAGTAAGGACCGCGGAGATAAGGAGGAATACCTGCCGTGAAATCGAGGTGCTCCATACCTTCCAGATCCTCTTTGGTATAAACCGGTTTCACATCGATATGCTCCGGTGTTTTCCAATTGTACTCTATGCCGTTGGCAGTCTGCCACTCAGCACCATTTTGCGGCTGAATGCCAGCATATATATCTATGTCTTTAAAATTTTTTCTCATGACTTGGTAGTATTAACGTTAGATACCCAACTTGGCATTATACTCTTTCAGTGTCTCCAGCACATTGCAACGCACGTGTACGAAGTTTTCGATGCCAGCAGCTTTGAGGTCCTCCATACAAGCCGGAGCACCAGCCACAACGAACATGGCTCTTCCATTCAGATATTTGAAAGCCGGGATAGCATACTCAGCATACTCATCATCGCTGGAGCAGATCACCACGATGTCAGCCCCTGCCTCAAGAGCAGCATCGACACCCTCCTCTACAGTCTTGAATCCGAGGTTGTCGATCACCTTATATCCAGCACAAGCGAGGAAGTTGCAAGAGAACTGAGCCCTTGCCTGCCTCATGGCCAGGTTGCCGATTGTCAGCATGAAAGCCACAGGCACCTTTGTGTTTTCGGTGTGGATGCGCAGATCCTCGAAATCAGCAGCCAGACGTGTGGAACTGATAGCCTTGAAAGGCATTTCCTGTTCACCGCAGCATTGCTTGCATTGGCCGACAGCCACTTTTCCCTCTGACTTTTCTGTGAAGTTGGGGAATTGGTTGGTGCCAAGGATAAACTCTTTGCGCTTAGCGGCGTCAGCATGACGTTTGGTGTTGGTCTCATTGATGACGTCCTGCACTTTACCCTCTTTGGCAGCAGCCAAGAAGCCACCTAGCTCCTCCACCTGGAGGAAGATTTTCCAAGCCTCCTGAGCGAGGCAGTCTGTAAGGTGCTCAATATAATAAGAACCAGCTCCTGGATCCACTACTTGTCCGAAGTGGCACTCCTCTTTAAGAAGCAACTGCTGATTGCGAGCGATACGCTCTGAGAATTCATTAGGCTTCTCGTAGGGTTCATCGAAAGGAGTGACGACCATAGAATGAATGCCAGCCAGTGCGGCACTCATGGCCTCAGTCTGAGAGCGCAACAAGTTGACATAACTGTCGAAGAGCGTCTGATTATATTTCGATGTTGTGGCATTGACAATCATCTTGCAAGCACAGTCACATTTCGGCTCATACTGTTTGACGATCTGAGCCCAAAGCAATCTTGCCGCTCTGAATTTGGCCAATTCCATGAAATAGTTCTCACTGACGCCCATATTGAATTTGATCTTGCAAGCCGCCAGATCAGCAGGAACGCCAGCATCTGTCAACAGCTGCAAATACTCATTGCCCCAAGACAGCGCATAGCCCAGTTCTTGTACGATATAAGCACCAGCAGTGTTGAGCGCCTCGGAATTAACTGAGATGCAGCGGAAATGAGGATAATCTTTGAAGATGTCAACCAGTTTCTGGGCATCATCAAGCAGAGGAGTGGTATCCTTGCCCTTCATGAGAATTTTCTCGATAGGATCGAAATCGATACTTCCTACGATTTTTTCCTTATCGTAGCCTTTTTCCTCGAAATACGCTGTGAGGATCTCTGCCAGCTGGACGGTGTGCTGTTTGCAGGTGTTGAAATTAAGTTCAATGCAATCACACAAAATCCCATCTAAAAGGGAGCAGATGAACTCCTTGCTTACCTGTTTGGCAGGAATAGAGAAACCGATGGAATCGATTCCCTTGTTAAGAATGTCGAGTGCTTTTTTGTTGGCAGCCACGGCATCGTCAGCGACGATATTCTGGCGCACATACCACTCATTGTTGTCCTTGTGGTTACCCCTGACGAAAGGGAATTCGCCGGGGAGCGCCTCAGGAGTTTTCAATTTCAACACATCCTCTCTACGATAGAAAGGCTGCACGTTGAAGCCCTCATTGGTTCTCCAGACCAGTCTCTTGTTGAAATCCGCGCCTTTGAGGTCAACTTGAATTTTGTCAAGCCATTCCTGCGTGGTGGGAGATTGAAACTCGGTGAAGAGTTTTTCTTTGTTGTTTGACATAGCGAAATGATATTATATAAGTTACGATTAGCCAAGGTAGAAAAACCTTTATTATATCTTTGCAAAGGTAGGTGTTTTTTGCGACAATATGAAATAAATCTGAATAAATTCTTCATAAAACGTGAAAAATTCAATAATCGTGTAGATTCTCATGTGTGTCATTAATAAACGGGCATTAATAAACTTTTCCCATTTTATTAGGAGCCATCTACCCTGCGAGATACATCGCCGACCACGGCGATGTAATATCCCTATTTTTCAAAGCCAGCCGGTTTCATCTTACAATAACGGGCATACCATTGTTTCTGCTCAAATGTGTCGTTGCTCTCATATTCGCCAATAATACAACCCTGATGTAAATCATCAGCGATAGCCAGGATGACATCATGCAGCTCCAAATGATCTTTGAATTTGTTGGGTATAGAATCATAACCCACCATTGCTCCGATGATGTTGCCTGCAATGGCACCTGTGGAATCACTATCACCATCGTGATTGACAGCGGCAACAAGGGTGTCGTTGAAACTGTCGATATGACGGGCAACAGCATAGACTGCTATGGCCAATGCTTCCTCACCGACCCAACCCTCTCCGAGTTTTCGGATATTGTCAATGTCAGACTGTTCATTGTCGGCCAGAAGAAGTGCACGCTCCAGAAGTTCCTTCTGTCTCACCACATCATTATGAAAAGCCATGTCAAGCGTGTCTTCCTGATTCCATGTCACCTCTGAGACATTCTCATAAACAATAAGCTTAGGAAGAAGATCCAATGCTTCTTTAACAATGGTGTCAAAGCGTATCCTTGCCGCCTCCTTGCCAAGGCCATCAAAACCACCTTCCTTCACGATACGATAGATGATGTGGGTCATTAGGATTGAGGGTATCCATCCCAAAGGGTGCTTATGGGTGAGACGGGCGATCTCACCACCCGCCACATCAATCTGTTCAATCGTATAACGGCCATGATGGCAGGCGCAGAATAATCCCCAAGGGGCTACTCGCATCACTCCTCCACAGCCTTTGCTGTCATTATGGGGTGTCTTGTTTTGAATCATTTCTCTGATAGCAGTCATGCAGGTGTTGCCCGGCGCGCGGCTGGCATATAGTTCTGGAATGGAACTCAGCCACGTGCATTTATCCTTTCCCTCACGGTTCTTAAAACTATCCTTTTGCGTATAGTACCAGTCCTTATACGCATATTGAACGTAAAAATGTGGGGCAGCTCCTATACCACGCATATACCATCTGGTAAGTCCCATCAACATACCATTAGCAGTGAAGAGCGTCATCTGCGTGTCATCACTTATCTCAGCTACGCCATTTGTTAACTCATACTCTGTAATGCCCTTAGCACCATATTTAGAGATAATACTACGATAGCTACTGAACTCAACAGCATAGCCTAAAGCGTCACC
>CADCQC010000166.1 GCA_902803455.1 uncultured Prevotellaceae bacterium | reverse complement strand
TATGTGAGGCGTCTGAGTTACACGAGCCATCCGGGTGTCCATCGCCATGGCATCCGCTTCGGCTTTGAGTTCACCTTCTAATGGGGCATCAGCTGATGTGACCCATCGTCATCTGTCGTGACCTATCGTCATCTGTAAACATCAACCATTACCGCTATGAGAAAAATCAGCAATCCGTGGCTGCACAAGGAGGGGTACCACTGTTTCGGTTGCGCTCCCGACAACCCCATCGGCCTGCACATGGAGTTTTTTGAGGATGGCGACAGTGTCGTCAGTTTTTGGCAGCCTGGTGAACATCTGCAAGGATGGGTGGGTGTGCTTCATGGAGGCATTATCAGCACTCTCATCGATGAGACGGCAGGATGGGTGGTTACCCGTAAGTTGCAGGCAGCCGGTATGACAGCACGCCTCAATGTGGCCTATCATCAGCCTATCACCAGCACCGAGGTGCAGATCACTGTCAGAGGGACTCTCAAAGAGCTGCGCCGCAGCCTCGCCGTGATCCACGTCACCGTGGAAAATGCCCATGGCAAGGTATGCGCAGAGGGTGATGCCACCTATTTCGTGCTCTCCGAGGAGCGCTCACGTGAGATGGGCTTCACCCACTGCGATGTGGAGGGCGATAACCTCTTGCCCTTCTGATACCTTTATTTCCCCGTCGGGTCGATGCGCCAGTCGCCGCTTGGTATCTTCTTGAGTTTGACGTTGTGCTTCTGGGTCTTGCCAGATGAGTAGGAGACCTCCATGTTCACTACGGCAGTGCTGTCTTTCACCTCCTCGTCGATGAATTTGAAGTCGGTGATGCCGCCATTCTGTTGCACTGATGCATTGTATTTGTTCTGCATCAGTTCCTGCATCGCTTCTTTCTTTTCTTTCAGTAGGTCTTTGTTGCCTTCCACTTCTTCTTTATAGTACAGCAGGTCGACATATTTGTCGAATTTCTTGTCTTTCAGATACTGGAGGGATTTCGCTGCGACGTCTTTTGGCTCATCGCTGCTGCATCCGGTCATGATCATCAGTGTCATCAGCCCGAAGGCTATCATCAGCCATTTTTTCATTTTTTTCTTTTTATTAAGTGAATAATAATCATTTCTGGTTCCATAAGGCCTGCAGGCCCAGGTTGCCTCGCGCGTTCAGGTGGATTTGCAATCCACCTGCCTCGAGTATGAGCATTTGCAATGCGCTTAATGCTCTTCTTGCATAAAAATGCGCTAACTGCCAAAAAAATCAGATGTTAAAGCGCTTGCGCAGTTCTTCCCATTGTTTTTGTACGGTGGTAAGACCTTCGCTCACGATATCTTTGGCCTTGTCGAGACCATCATCGATCTTCTCTTTTGCATCGGCTATCTGGTCGTCATATTTGCCAGCTTCATAGTCGTTTTTGAGTTCATCGATCTTGCTCTTGGCCTTGCTCAGGTTCTCACTGATCGACTCGCGGGCACTCTCGATTTTCTCCTTCATGTCGATCTCTCCGATTTCCTCTTTGGCTTTCTTCATCCCCTCCTTGGCATCTGATGTGAGGTCGTCCATCTTCTCACGCAGGTTTTTCTTGATTTCCTCCGCATCGTGGGTGTCGAGATACTCCACCAGTTCGTTGTACTTCTTCTGAGCATCCTCAGCCATCCCGCTAAGGTTCTCTCTCATCATTTTCAAAATGTCGTCGAAATTATTCATAATAATGGTTTTTATTAATATTATATAATAATGATGGTATAGATAGCGATAATGATATGATCATTGTCTTTATAGTATTAATGTGATAGAAAACGTCAGTCATCGTGAACCTCTGCAAAGTTTTCATCATATGAAGTGCGGAATCCGACATTCATCCGCCAAATTTAATAAATATTGTTGAGATTTATGACAATGAGGTCAAAAAAAAGATGAAACAATGCAATTTATTTTGTTTTGAAGTGTCAAAGCATTACCTTTGCAGCCGTATTCATGACAATCAATACAGCATAACAAAACAATGGGTGGCTTTTTTGGTACTATTTCGGTCAGCGACTGTGTGAATGACTTGTTCTATGGCACTGACTACAACTCACATTTAGGCACGCGCCGTGCCGGTTTGGCAACCTTCGATGCCGAAAAAGGCTTCAGCCGTTCGATCCACAGTCTGGAGAGAGATTATTTCCGTTCTAAATTCGAGGATGAACTCGGCCAGTTTCATGGCCAACAGGGAATAGGCGTCATCAGCGACACCGACCCGCAGCCCATCATCGTGAACTCCCATTTGGGCCGTTATGCTGTCGTGACAGTGGCCAAGATCAACAACCAGCGTCAGATTGCCGAGCGGTTGCTGGCTGAGCGCATGCATTTCAGTGAGTTGTCGGCCAACAAGATCAACCAGACCGAACTGGTGGCGCTGCTCATCAATATGGGCAACTCTTTTGTCGATGGCATTCAGAAGGTATACGACCAGATCGACGGCTCGTGCTCCATGTTGATACTGACGGAGGATGGTATCATCGCTGCCCGCGACAAATATGGCCGCACACCGATAGCCATAGGGCGTAAGGAGGGTGCCTATGCCGCCACCAGCGAGACATCGAGTTTCCCCAACCTGGATTATCAGCCCGTGCATGACTTGGGCCCTGGCGAGGTGGTGTTGCTACACTCCGACCGCATGGAGGTGCTTAAACCGGCGGAACCGGTGGAACAGATCTGTTCCTTCCTCTGGGTGTATTATGGCTTCCCCTCCAGCGATTACAATGGCATCAATGTGGAGTATGTGAGAGAGTATAATGGCTATCTGCTTGGCAAGGAAGATGATATTGAGGCCGACATCGTCTGTGGTGTTCCCGACTCTGGTGTAGGCATGGCATTGGGTTATGCAGAGGGTCATCACATCCCCTATAAGCGTGCGGTGTTGAAATATACGCCCACCTGGCCGCGCAGTTTCACTCCTGGCAATCAGGTGAGGCGCGATCTGGTGGCTAAGATGAAGTTGATCCCCAACCGTGCGATTCTCACCGGGCGCCGCGTGGTATTCTGCGATGACTCTATCGTCAGAGGAACGCAGTTGCGCGACAATGTGAAGATGTTTTTTGATTATGGCGCCAAGGAGGTGCATGCACGTATCTCCTGTCCGCCGCTGGTCTATGGCTGTCCTTTTATCAACTTCACCTCTTCTAAGAGCGACCTGGAATTGCTTTCCCGCCGTATCATCCAAGAGTTTGAGGGCGCTCCTGATGCACATCTTGACAAATATTCCACCACGGGCTCTCCCGAGTATGAGAAGATGGTGAAAGAGATGGCTGTCCAACTGGGCATCACCTCTTTGAAGTTCAACACGATCGAAAACCTCGTGCGTTCAATCGGAATGCCCAAGAGCCGCATCTGCACCCACTGTTTCGATGGGTCTGGATGTCATAGAGAATGCCACAAAGAATGTGGTAAATAGTTAAAAAATAACAATATTTGCTATAAATTGTTCTTTTTAAAGCTCTCGGTTACACATTTGTGAAAAAATATTTGCGTGTAATAAAACAATTAATTATTTTTGCACACGAAAAAAGGTCTTTTTGTCTCTGTTCGTACTAGAAAGCACATAGAGGCATAAGTCTGGCCAAGCAAAAACATGTGAATGTGATGATGCAAGGCCCCAATTCATTCACTTAATTCACTTATTAATTTACTTTTATGAAGACATATTTAAAACCTATCACGGAGATAGACTCAAGTACCGAGTTTTCACATGATATCTTGATTATTTCTCCAACTGGTAATGATAAATATTCAGATCATCTAGGAAAAGAATATTATTCTATTGGTCTTCCAACCACAGGTGGCGGACAGCCTAATCCAACATTGTTGGATAACACAGGCCTCGGTGGTGAGTGGGATATGGATGCCCTGACCAATACTCACTACGATGATGGGGAATATTAATCTTGTTAGTCTATAGATAGCAATAAGAGATAAATAAGGGTGCGATTGACCGTACCCTTTTTTGATGTTTTTGGGGCACGCTATTCTTTTTTGTAGAGAAAGTGGGTTGAAAAGTGTGGTAAAAGATATCCCTTTTCGGAAAAAGTGGGTTAAATAAATGATTTTGAGCAAGAAATCACATTTTTATTCCATAAAAAAGTAATCAAATATTAATTTTTTTGTAACTTTGGGGCGATTTTTGGAAATGGCTTTTCAAGTCTCAATTTATTTCGGTTATGATAGATAGTACAAAATGTCCCGTTTGTGGGCGTAAAGACATCCCTGATTATCATCAGGGTGATGTCAGATGTCCGTATTGTGGCAGCAATCTGAAGGTGTTTAGGCTGCTCGACAATGCGGAGATGGACAGCAAGGCCAAGTCAACGGTTTGGAAGCCGGTAGGAATCCTTGCGTTATTGGCAGCAGCGATATTTGCTCTTCTCTATTTCACCAAAGGACCTTCTCCCACAGCCGCCAAAGAGCGGATCTCATTGTTGGAGGATTCCATCGCCTCTATGAATGAGAAACTGCGTGAGCAGCCCAAGGGTGAGGTCGTCGCAGCCCCATTGCCCTCTGCCGGTACCACTGACTCGAAGACTGAGGCTGCCAATGCCTCGCAGTCTGAGAAGGCAAAGCAGGAAGGTGCCGCCAATGAGGAGGCCAAGGCTGATGATGGTATCACAGCACCTGCCGACAAGGTGACCATCGAGAACGGCAAGAAGTATTATGTGGTGCAGAAAGGCGATTCCTGGTGGAAGATCTCTCAAAAACTGTATAAGGGTAAGGTCAAGGATGTGGACCTCGCGCGCATGAATGGCCGCCGTGCTACCGAGCCCCTAGAGATAGGAGATAAATTGCTGGTGAAATAGTCAAAGGCTAGTGATATGCTGGTGAAATAATCAAAGATTACTGTTATGAGCAAATACGACGATATACGCGCAGAATTGAAAAGTCTCTATGAAGAGAATATGCGTCTGAACACCTGGATTTCTTCACAGGAGGAAGCCAATGAAAACAATGTGGGAGAAATCTGCAAGAGTTTTCTGCAGGTGTGGGAATCTTTCGAGTGGGCGGAGAGCACTATCCATGAGCGTGGACTCGACCAAAGCAAGATCTCGACAACTGCCATCAACTACATGCTTACCGCCAAGACCAAACTTCTGGAGGTGCTCGATAGTTATGGCGTGAAGAGAATAGAATTTCCCGAAGGTAAATTTGATGCCACTAAAGCCAAAATCGTAGGCACAGAGGCTGACCCCGAGAAAGAAGACGGCACCGTGCTGAGAGTGGAGCGCGAAGGTTTCTACCGCAAAGAAAAACTGCTCCGCCAGGCAGAAGTGACCGTGGTGAAAAATAACTGACAGGCAGGCCAGGCTTTATCTTGGAGCGCAGCTGGCTGGCCTTTGAAGAAACAAAGATATGAAGGCATTCTCACGATGATTATTTTCATGGTGAGAATGCCTTTTTTGTGAAGAGTGTGAAGGGGATTATTTTAGAAATCCTTAATAAGTTTAATGAGCCTTTGGCTTGTCCTTCTCACTGGCTTTAGGTTTGTCTTTGGCAGGAGCGGATGACTTGTTGTCCTTCTCACTGGCTTTAGGTTTGTCTTTGGCAGGAGCGGATGGCTTTTCCTTCTCGCTGGCTTTGGGCTTTTCCTTGGCAGCGGCGGAGGATTTGTCCTTGGCTGATGATGTGGCTGATGATGGCTTTTCATCATCTTCTAGCGGAGTGCCGAAAGTGTCGATAAACCAGTTCATTTCATCTGATTCAGTGACGAATTCTCCGTCATTGTATTCAAAGGTGAAGTCATCGATGAGCCAGTGATCATCGACGAAGACCAGTTTATAGGTGACGTCCTGCCATCCCGGGTTTTCATCGATGGTGAATCTCACATCGACATACGCCGACTCTGGTGCGATATAGTATACCCTCAGCACACTGTCGCGCGAGAAATGAGTGTCTTCTCCCATCAGTCCCTTGAAACTGAATGCCTTAAAAATGGAATCCTCATAATGGCTGCCATACGCCCTGATGTTGTCGCACTGTTCCCGGAGGATGTTGATGCGCTCCGACCAGTTTTTTCCTCCCACATGGTTGCGGCCACTCATCATTTCCTCATGGACGAGTTTCTCGGCGAAGGCTCTGATCACATCACGGGAATGGGTCTTCTCATAGTCGGAAATAGAGTCGCGATGGGCTTTCTCCATGGCAGCCAGGCGTGCGTTCTCCACATCTCGGGCATGGCGGATAGAGTCGCGCTCTGCTCTCTCGGCAGCGATCCTTTTCTGTTCCTTGTCGTAAAAATAGTAGCCAGTGCCCCCACCGATGAGCAGCAAGATAGTGATGATGATGAGCGCTTTCTTCATGGTTGTGGATTTTGGGGAGTTTGGTCGGATGCTTTGATGATGCCCATCAACTCAGGTATCTGTTGTGCGAGTTGTTTGTAGGCGATAGCGAAGGAGTCGATGCTGATGACCTGACCGTTCTCGTCGAATGCCTGCAGCGTATCAGCAGGTGAGTTCATGACAAACGCCTCTTTGCCGTTGTCGTGATATAAGCGGAAGGCTTTGGGTATACCTTCCTCCAGCGTCATGCACCATGTGAGGTCATCGTCACTCCATAATTCGCCAGTGACGGGTGAGCCATTGGCCTGCACCATGGATTGATGCCATTCGACATCAGTCAGATGCATCTTCTTCTCAGGTCCGCACGCAGTGAGCACCGCAACCATAGCGGTCAGCACTACACCCGATGCGGCAAGTGCTATAAAGTTTCGTAAGTACATTTCCATCAATTTGTTTTCAATCCGCAAATATACATAATCCCATTCACACCTGCAACTTTTCGGCCACAAAAAACAGATATCCGTTTTCACAAAAAAACAGGCATCCCGACGGGATGCCTGCTATTTCACATGGGCTACTCTTTATTTTTGACCGTGCAATTCTGCACTGTAAAGTTCAAAAAAGTCAAAGTCGAGGATTTTGCATATTCTCATTAAATCAGCTGTATCGATAGATTGTTTTGAGAATATTTTGTAAACGTTTGTGCGACTGCATGATAATTCACCAGAAAACCAGACGACTGATTTACGTTTTTGTTTCAGTTTCTGTTTGATTAATTCACCAATATGTACCAAGGGTCGTAATTTTTTTGGGTTAATACTGAATTGATTCTCTCTCCCCATCTGCGATAAAGATATTGCAAATATAATACAAAAATTGGCAACTCAACCTATAATATTTGTTAAAATAATAATTGTGTCAACATATAAGCGACGCTATTAGATTGTTTGTAAATCTTTTACTAACAAAAAGTTACAAACGACGGAAAGATGATGATAACAAACATGCTAAGTGAATGGTAAAATGTGAAAATAACATGCCGTTTCCGCATTTGTTGAATATTTTTGTAGTGTATAAAAATTTGATACGATGAACAGTTTTAGAAAAGACGTAGCCCTGCTGTCTGAGGTAAAATGCCATTGGGAAAGAATGGCGCCTTTTAGGAAAGAGCGTACTCGCAGTAAGCGATATTGTTATGGTGACCAGTGGGGAGATCAAGTGAATGTGGACGGGCGATGGATGCGTGAGGAACAGTATATCCGCAGTCAGGGAAGTGAACCGCTGAAGAACAACCTGATCCGGCGGTTGGTCAAGCAGGTGCTGGGATTGTATCGTTCGGAGCGTGAGATTTGCGAGGTGGTCTGCGATGACCATGAGGCAGAGCGCTGGATGCAGAAACGCCTGTTGTCGGTGCGCAGAGACAACAGCACCGATGAGTTGGAGGCCCGTGCGCTGGAGGAGTTTCTCATTTCTGGAATGGTTGTCCAACGTAAGACGTTGGGTCGTCGCAACAACCAGAGTGGCTGCTGGACCGACAACGTGTCTCCCGACCGGTTTTTTGTGGATTCCCAACTGTGTGACAATCGGGGATGGGATGTGGAACTCATCGGTGAGATCCATGACATGAAATTCGACGCGCTTCTGGCGGCCTTCGGGCGCAGTCCGTCGGATATCAGTGCTTTGGCTGCCATCTATTCATCCGATGATGCGGTTCAGCGGTATCTGTCTAATGAGGAGGTGAGGGGATTGTGCCGTGTCTATGAGGTGTGGCGCAAGGAAAGGGTCTTTGGCATGCTGTGCCACGACCATGCCAACGGACAACTCTATTGGTGGGACGGGCTGTCGGCACCTCATGGTGAGGCGGTGGCGGGCGAATGGACTAATACTACGCTCTGGCGCTATTATTTCCTGTCTCCTGACGGTGATGTACTCGCTGAGGGCGACACACCCTATTTCCATCACTCCCATCCTTATGTGTTCAAGGCGTATCCCTTTATTGATGGTGAGATCCATTCTTTTGTGGGCGACGTGATCGACCAGCAGCGTTATACCAACCGTCTCATCACGCTGTATGACTGGGTGATGCGCTCGTCGGCGAAAGGGGTACTCCTCGTGCCCGAGGAGAGTTTGGCAGAGGGTTACACTATGGCAGATGTGGCCGACGAATGGGCACGCTTCAATGGTGTCATCCCCGTGCGCACGCGCAATGGAGCCCAACTGCCTCATCAGGTGTCTGCCAATGCGGTCAACATCGGTATTAATGAACTGCTTCAGACGCAGTTGGGGATGATGGAGGATATCTCGGGCGTGACAGGTGCTTTGCAAGGCAAGACTGCAAATGCCAGCGTGAGTGGAGTGCTCTATGAGCAGCAGACCCGCAATGCCACCTTATCACAACTCGACCTGCTCGATACCTTCCGCAATTTCATCCGCGAAGGAATGAAGAAGGATGTGAGCAATATCCGGCAGCATGCGCTCACACATGCCAGCATGAAGCATCATCTGCCACCCGCCTTTGCAGAAGCCACTTTTGAAATCAAATCCTAGGCCATCCTAGGCCATCCTAGATCATCCTAGATCTTCCTAGATCATCCTAGACTATCCTATGCGATCCTATAAAAAGAGGAGGGGCCCGCGGACCCCTCCTCCAAAAAAATCTCTTGAGATAATCTTTTAATCATCTCAAGAGATCATCTCAAGAGATTACACGCAGCAGGATGGCTTCCAAGGCTTGAGTTGTTTGAAGAAATCATTGCCCTTGTCATCGACCAGGATGAAAGCGGGGAAGTCTTCGACCACAATTTTCCAAATGGCCTCCATGCCCAGTTCGGGATATTCCACGCATTCTATCGACTTGATGCTCGACTGTGAGAGGACGGCAGCCACGCCACCGATCGAACCGAGATAGAATCCGCCGTGTTTCTGGCAGGCGTCGGTG
>CADCQC010000165.1 GCA_902803455.1 uncultured Prevotellaceae bacterium | reverse complement strand
GACGATAAACGGCTTTCTGCCAAGCTCAACCTCAAGGCGGATGATGGTACGCACATCCAACTCCTCACCAATGATGAGAACAGGGAGGCCTTGCAGGATCTCACGCTCAGTCTCGGGCACATCGACCTCAACCAAATTCTGTCCATCGTGCCTTATCTGCCTAAGATGTCGGGTATCGCTGATGGTGATTTCCATATCGTACAGACGGCCAACGATCTCTCGGTGGCGAGTGCCCTCAGCATCAAAAAGTTTAATTATGAGGGAATCGACATGGGCGACCTCGCCACAGAATTTGTCTATCTGCCCAACAGCGACGGGTCGCATCACGTCGACGGGGTGCTGATGGCCAACGATGAGGAGGTGGGCGCATTGTCGGGTACTTATTTCCCGAAGAGTGAGTCCATCGATGCCAAGTTGGAGATGAAGAAGACACCGCTCGAACTCATCAATGGATTCATTCCCGACCAGATTATCGGTTTCAAGGGTATGGCGGAGGGTGAGCTGACCATCAAAGGTAAACTCTCAAAGCCCGTCGTCGATGGGGAATTGTTCCTGGAGAACACGCATATATTCAGCATTCCTTATGGCGTGGATGTCGTGGTGGCCGACGACCCGGTCAGAATCGTTGGCAGCAACCTCTTGTTTGAAAACTTTGAGGTGTTTGATGGTGCTCGTACCCCTCTCAATATCTCAGGATACCTCGACTTCTCCAACCTCGACAGGATGATGCTTGATCTGAGGATGAGAACACGCAACTTCATGGTGATTGATGCCAAGGAGAATGCGAGATCGGAGGCCTTCGGAAAAGCGTATGTCAATTTCCTCGGTACCATGAGAGGACCGGTCGACGCGCTTGCGATGAGAGGACGGCTCGATGTCCTGGGCTCTACCGATATGACTTATGTGTTGAAAGACTCGCCGCTGACCACTGACAACCGTCTGGATGAACTGGTCAAGTTTGTGGATTTCAATGATTCCGTGCCGCAGAAGATTGTAAGACCGCCGCTCAATGGCTTCAATATGGATTTGACCATGCGGGTGGATGAGACTGCACGGATCAAGTGTGACCTCAACAGCGATCATAGCAACTATATCGACCTCATGGGGGGTGGTGAGTTGAGGATGAAATACAACACTATCGACGACCTGAGACTCACAGGACGTTACAAGCTGAGCAACGGTGAGATGAAATACTCGCTGCCGGTCATCCCGCTCAAGACGTTTACCATTCAGGAGGGCAGTTACATCGAATTCAAGGGAGAACCCATGAACCCGACCTTGCACATCACGGCTACTGAACGGACAAAAGCTGCCGTGGAGACCGAGGGCGGAGGTACCCGAAGCGTGGACTTTGATTGCGGCGTGGTGATTACACAAACGCTGGAGGACATGGGATTGGAGTTTATCATCAGTGCGCCTGAGGATGTGACTATCGGCACGGAACTGGCCGCCATGTCGACGGAGGAGAAAAATAAGGTGGCGGTCACCATGCTCACCACGGGCATGTATCTCGCCGACGGAAATACCAGCGGATTCACCATGAATGGGGCGCTGAGTTCGTTCCTGCAGAATGAGATCAACAATATTACGGGAAATGCCTTGAGAACCCTCGACCTCTCCGTGGGTGTCGACAATGCCGTTGATGCGTCGGGCTCCATGCATACCGACTATTCGTTTAAGTTTGCCAAGCGGTTCTGGAACAACCGGCTCAGAATGGTGGTCGGTGGAAAGGTGTCATCAGGAGCCAGCACGCCCAATCAGAGCAACTCTTTCCTCACCAATGCCGCATTGGAATACAGGCTCAGCACCACTTCCAACATGTATCTGAAACTGTTCTACAACCGAGATGCCTACGACTGGATCGAAGGTGAGGTGGGAGAGTATGGTGGTGGTTTCCTCTGGCGAAGGAAGTTGCAGCATTTCAACGAGATTTTCAAGTTCAAAACGGAGACACCCTTGCCTATGCGCAGCGGCAGAGACTCTCTCAGTATCGGAAGAACAGGTAGTCTGAGGACGTTGAGAGGCGATTCCATCGGGAGAGATGCGCTTAGAGGAGAACCAGTCAGAATCACCGATGGCGGTAATGACTCCATAAAGATATTGAAAGATGAGAAGTAAATACATCGATATTCATGTCGCCTTCGTCGCTGTCGTGGCCATCATGCTCTTGACAGCTTGTGCAACCACGGATAAGGTGCCGGAGGGGGAGAAACTATATGCCGGTATCAAGAAGATCGAGTATGCGGACTACCAGAAAAGTGAGCATGCGATCTCTACGAGAGAGGAATTGGAGGTGGCTTTGGAATGCCCGCCTAACGGGAGTATGTTTGGCAGTTCTTATTACAGGTCACCTTTCCCCCTTAAACTGTGGATTTGGAACATGTTTTCTGACAGTGAGTCGAAATTCGGAAAATGGATGGTGAAGTCTTTTGGAAAAGCACCGGTTCTCATGAGCAATGTGAAAGCTGATCTGAGGGCATCCGTGGCGCAGTCGGTTCTCAAGTCGCATGGCTATTTCAGAGGCAACGTGACAGCCCAAGAGTGGGAGATGTCGCACCCGAAGAAGGCTAAAGTCCTCTACAATGTGGAGATGGGGCATCTCTTTACCGTTGACACATTGGAGTATGTTAATTTTCCAGAGGAGGCGAAGAGGCTCATCGACAGTACCGCGTATGACGCCAAGGTCTTCCACGACGTGCCGTTCAATGTGTCGACGCTTGATCAGGAGAGGGCCAG
This sequence comes from uncultured Prevotellaceae bacterium, assembly GCA_902803455.1. Lineage (GTDB taxonomy): Bacteria > Bacteroidota > Bacteroidia > Bacteroidales > Bacteroidaceae > Prevotella. Next base: position 8,325 of record CADCQC010000165.1, on the reverse strand, counting down.
AATCACCTCCTTGTTCCGTAATAATGGGTATTATTATTACCAGCCGGGGTATGCTTCTTATCTGGCAGATACCTTTGCTGTTCCGGGAAAAGTGCAACTGAAGTTGCAGATGGCGGACAGTTTGCCGCCGATAGCCATGAAGAAAATGTATCTTGGAAAAGTGGAGGTCAATCTCCGACGTACTTACAGAGAGACCCTCGACAATACCATGGCGGATTATTTCAAGCAACTCAGAGATTCGGGGAAAGGGCCAAGAAGGACGACCAACACGGCAAACCGTCCGAGAAGGCAGCGCCTGACCGTCAATTTCTCAGGGAAGAAACCGCCGTTGAGAATGAGGGTATTGACGAAGGATATGACCTTGAGACCCGGTGAATTGTATGATTATTCCAAATATTTGGAGTCGTCCGACAATCTGAGCACCAATGGCCTTTTCAGTTCGGTGGATTTCAGGTTCACACCACGTGACTCAACAGAGTATTGTGACACGATCGACCTGAGTGTCAACTGTGTCTTCGACAAGCCTTATGACTTTTATGTGGAGACCAACCTGAAAGGGAAAACCACCGGCTTCATCGGACCACAACTCATCGTGGGTTTGACCAAGAGAAATGCTTTCCATGGTGGGGAGAACCTCGATATCAATCTGCATGGGTCGTATGAATGGCAAACGGGGCATACGTTTGACAGTTCCTCCTCCGAACTCAATTCTTATGAGTATGGTGGAGATGCGTCGCTGACCTACCCTCGCTTCCTTCTCCCGTGGAGGGTGAGGAAACGCTTTTATTCCACACCTTATACGATTTTGAAGGCTTCCGGCAATATCGTCAATAGGTCGGGATTCTTCAAAAGGCACATCGTTTCGGGGGAGTTGACCTATGAGTTGCAGACGGCTCAGAAATGGAGACACCGGTTCACCCCTCTGTCGGTGGAATACAACTATCTCAACAAGGGTACTGACAGGTTTTATGAACTTTTAAATCAACATCCGTATCTGGCGGCGGTCATGTTGGATGTTTTCATTCCGAAGATGAAATATACCGTCACGTTCTCTACCAGAGCCACATCGAGAAATCCCGTGTTCTGGGAGACATCGGTCAGCGAGTCGGCCAACTTGCTCTCACTGGCTTATACCGCTGCAGGTAGGGAATGGGCGGAGAAAGAAAAGCAACTCTTCAAAAATCCTTATGCGCAGTTCTTCAAGGTCGAGAGCGACTTTACTAAAACGTGGTATTTTAGTGAGGATGCGACGCTCGTCGGACATTTGAATGCAGGACTGGCGTGGGCATACGGCAACTCCAGTTATATGCCTTATACCGAATGTTTCTGGGTGGGGGGTGCCAATAGCGTCAGGGCTTTCAATGTGAGAAGCATCGGACCTGGTGCCTACAGAAGCGAGGAGAAAAGATGGCGGTTCGTCGAACAGGTGGGAGAGATGAAATTGCAGGCGAATTTGGAATATCGGCCAAGGCTGTTCGGAAAACTCTTCGGGGCGCTTTTCCTTGATGCTGGCAACGTGTGGAGCATGTCAAGTGGTGCCAAATTGGAAGGGTCGAAGTTTAAAGCGGAGAATTTCCTGGACCAACTGGCTGTCGGCACAGGATTCGGCATACGCTACGACCTCGATTTCTTTGTCATCAGACTTGATTGGGGTATTGCGATCCATGCTCCTTATGATACAGGAAAGAGCGGATACTATAATATCTCTTCCTTTGGCGATGGACAGAGTTTCCATTTTGCCATCGGCTATCCGTTCTGACAGACCTTGGCATGGCTGGCAGACCTCGGCATGGCGTGCTGACAGAGCAAACCCTGCCTGTCAGAGAACGCCTTTCGTAGAAGGCAGTTCGTAATGATAGATGTCGCGTCTGACGGCCATCTTCAGCGCACGGGCAAGGGCTTTGAAGATACCCTCTATTTTGTGGTGCTCATTGGTGCCGCTGGCTTGGATAAAGAGGTTCATCAGCGCGGCATCACTCAGACTCTTGAAGAAATGCAGAAACATCTCCGTGGGCATGTCGCCGATATGCTCGCGATGAAATGTCGCATCCCAGACAAGCCAAGGACGGCCACCAAAGTCAAGTGCTACCGTAGCCAGACAGTCATCCATGGGTAAGGTGTAGCCATAGCGCTCGATGCCGCGCTTGTCGCCAAGGGCCTGGCGAAGGCACGTGCCAAGGGCGATAGCGGTATCTTCGATAGTGTGGTGCTCGTCCACGTTCAGATCGCCTTTCACATGAATTTTCAAGTCCATCATGCCATGCTTGCCGATCTGTTCCAGCATGTGGTCGAAGAAACCTAAACCGGTGCTGATGTCGCATTTCCCATGGCCATCCACCAACAGGTCTACTTCTATCTGCGTCTCCTTTGTCACACGGCTCACTGAAGCGTGGCGCTCACCGGCAAACAGGATTTCTGTGATCCGGTCCCAGGTGATGCCTTCGTCACCAAGGATGAGCGATTGGCAACCCAGGCGCCTGGCCAACTCCCGGTCGGTCTCCCGGTCGCCAATCACATAACTGCCCGACAGGTCGTAGTTGGGATTGTCGATGTATTGCTGCAACATGCCGGTGCCTGGCTTGCGGTCGGGATGGTTGTCCTCTGGGAAATGACGGTCGATATGGATGGCGTCGAAGGTCACACCCTCACTCTCCAATGTCTGGAGGATGAAGTTGTGGACGGGCCAGAAGGTCTCTTCGGGAAAAGAGGGGGTGCCTAAGCCGTCTTGATTGCTCACCATCACCAACTTGAAGTCAAGATGCTGACGGATGAAAGACAGGTTGCGGAATACGCCTTTGGTGAAACGAAGTTTGGAAAAATCGTCTATCTGTTCGTCGGCTGGTTCCTCGATGAGGGTGCCGTCACGGTCAATGAATAGGATTCGCTGGGTCATGGTCGGTTGTTGGATAATTCATAAAATCGGCTGGTGCAAGAGGAATGGCATGCCTGTCTGAACGTTGGCGCTCTATCGAACCATACATGAAAATGAATACGAGAAATAGATAGATACTCACATACCATAAGAGGATAACGGTCACCAGATAGGTGATGCCCATCAGTGGCAGGATGTAGCCGGGCATCCCTGATGGGTCTCCTTGGAGCACGCCAAATGTTGATAGCGACTGGGCGAGGACCAGAATGGAGAACGGCAGGTAGATGATGAAGCCGAGGACGGCCGTGATGATGCCGGCAATCACGAAAGTGAGAAACAGAAAACCGATGTGGCGGAAACCACGGGCATAATTCTTGAGAAAATTGGTCCAGAAATGGGCTTTCTCATCAAACAGGTAGCGCACGCTGATATAGGTCAGAGGCAATAAGAGGATCAATAGGATGATGGCCGCGATCATGAAGACCAGCCAGTTGTCATACAATAGGGTGGGGATGTCGCACTTCAGCAGGCGTTTCAGCAGAAATACCGCACCAGTGATCAGCAGACCGATCACCAGACAGATGGCGAATGTGTTGAGAGAAAGCAGCAGCACACGTATCAGGTTTTGTTTGACAGGACGCTCGTTGAGCATGCTCAGAAAACGTGCCGAGGCCCATACCGAACAGGCAAGCATGGCGATGAGGAAAATGGCAAACAGCGTCAGATAGATGGCTGGATGGGCTATGGCGGTCGACAGAATGCGCTCGTCTTGCACATTGAGCAACATGAAAAGGCTGCCGAAAATGCCGATCAGCAGCACAGGAAGCCAGGTCACACGGAAGATGTTTTTGAAATTCTCTCCCATCAGTTTGTAGGCGGCAAAAATGCACGACGATACACTGCGGTTCTTGTATAATAACTCTTGATCCATAATTGATTTCCTCTTTTCTTTCTATGATGGCCGATCTATTCGTCTCATAGATATTGGTCTTATAGATAATCGTTTTTTAGATGTTGATCTTATAGATATCTTTTCTCTTTCAGACGGTCTCCTCTTTTGGGCTTTCCTTTTTTGCTCTTCTTTTAGGATGAGCGGCGAAATTCAGCACAACAGATGGCGGTGGCGATGGCCACGTTCAGACTGTCGGCGGTATCCCGGCCAGGGGGATAGGGAGGGATCAGCAGACGGTGGGTCAGCATGCCCGACAGTTCCGGACTGATGCCGTTGCCCTCATTGCCCATGACCAAAAGACCTCGTGATTCCAAGGTGACGCTATGGATATCCTTGCCGTCGAGCAGGGTGCCATAGACGGGTGTTCCTGCGGGCAATTGGCTGATGAGGGAGCGAAGATCTGTATATACGAGACGCACACGGGCAATACTGCCCATCGTGGCCTGGATGACTTTCGGACTGTAAGCGTCTGCTGTATGTGGGCTGCAGAAGATATGGCTAATACCAAACCAGTCGGCGATGCGGATGATTGTGCCGAGGTTGCCTGGATCTTGGATGTCATCGAGAGCCAGGCACAGGTGGTGGCTGATGAGGTCACAGCTGTCGGCAGGGCTTGGGTCATCGGTGGGTAGGGGGAAGGTGGCCAGCACTTGTTGGGGGTGCTGCAAAAAACTCACCTTGCGAAGTTCTTCCTCGCTCACGATGATGTTCTCGGATGTTGGGGTGGGAGGATGAAGCGAGAACCATGCTGGCGTTGCGACAATCGTACGGGCAGAACAGCGTGTCAACAAATCGCCCACCACCTTGGGACCTTCTGCCACATACAGGCCGGTAGAAAGGCGATGCTTTTTGGTGTCCAATAAGCGGAGGGCTTTTATCTTGTTCTTGCTAATCATATTTCTGATCGTGAATCGATGCTTTTCTGATCGTGAATCGATGCAAAATTAGTGATTTCAAATGATATATGGTGATTTATCCACTTTTTTTGGCAATATTTCAGATAAAAAAACAATATCTCCCGATGCTCTGACACGCTCTTGTGGAGTAGTATGAATGTCTATTTGAAAAATCTGTTCAGGTACTTGATTGCTGCGTCAAATTTCTGGGGTTGAATATGATAGTCTTTGATGGGATTCATGCGGGCATCGGTCACCTCAATCCATCCGGCGCCTTCTTTTGTCAGGATGGTGTCGTCTTCCAAGAGAAAAGCATACCGCAGTTCATTGCCGACAAAATGCCACAGTCGTGGCGTGGAATCATTTAATAACCGGCCTGCGCTGTAGTCTGCAGGATCGTTTTTCACTTTCAGATAGTCGTGCATCAGTGTCGGAATGATATCATAATGTGTCGTGCGGTGCGCATAGCGACGGGTGGGCTTGCCTGGCTCGTGGATCACCAGCGGGACGGCTACTTGGTATTGTGAGAAATTACTGCTATGGCCCCAATAGTTCTTGTGGTTCTCGTTGAACTCCTGTGCGTGATCGCCTGTCAGGATGATGACGGTATTGTCGAACAACTGTTGGCGGCGCAATTCCTCTAACACGTCGCCTATCAGAGAGTCGGTAGCGTGGCAGATGTTGCGGTAGAGATTCCAGAATGGTTCCACTGGCGTGTCATTGTTGAGGACCGCATAGTTGGCATAGTCCCATGCCGGCTGGAAATACTTGGGCTTGTCGGATGGGTAGACGAGGCCATGGGGCATATCGAAGAAGAGAAAGGTGAAGAATGGTTTGCCTTTCTTGGCTATTTCCGGAAGATCACGGATACAGTCGGCGGCTATGCGGCAGTCGCGGTCATAAGGTGTTTCACCGGGTGTCTCACTGCGAAGGTTGGGAACATGCTGGAACAGCACACGGGAAAAGGGTGGGGATTTCAGCGTGGCACTGGGGTAGAAATGGAAATCATACCCTTGCGACAGCAGTTGGTCGATGAACAGCGGACTCTGATGCCCTCCCTGGAAAGAGGGCCAGTAATAGGGTTGCAGACCGGTGAAGATACTGAAGACGGAATATCTCGTCCCATTGCTGCTGCTCACATGATTGCTGAAGTTCTGCTCTTCTTGGGCAAACTGCCAGATATGGGGCATGCATTCCTCCGTCACTGCGCGTTTGCTCCATGAGTCTATCAGGATAAAGACAATATTGGTCTTTGTCGTATCGTTTTCGACGGCCAACTCACGAAGGGGGTAGTAGAGTTCGCCTTTCCCGCCGATGCTGTCGTCAAGGTCGAGCGTGTGGCGCTCAAACCCCATCTTTTCAAGGGCCGTACTCATCGAGATGGGGAAATAGTAGGGCACGAGCCGTGAGGTGAGCAGAATGGAGGGCTTGACAACAAAAGAGCCATAAATATGCAACGCATTGGCTGTCAGGAGCATGATAGCTGTGAGAGCAATGCCGGTGAGATATACCCGCTTCTTCCAGATGGCATTCAATCGGCAGGCCAACCACCATAGGCCGATGCAGATGGCAGCAATGACAGCCAATAGGGCACCCTCTTCCAGCAACAGCACCGTATCAAACTGGAAGATATCTCCGGGATTAGGACCTGTCAACATGTTCAGAATGAACCCGTTGATATGGAAACGGTATATTTTGTATACCTGCATGTTGATGACCGTGATGATGCCCAGAAAACTGACTGAGAAGACAAAGAGTCCGACGGCTAATCGTTTGAGGCGCATCAATGCCCAGGGCAGGAAAAAAACGATAAAGAGGGCCAACACCAGAAGTGCGGCATGCGATAGGCAAGAGGTCACATAAAATAGCCATCCCCATCCATCTACCTGTTCGGTCACTGGGTCACTGTAGATATATAACATGAACAGGATACCGATAAATAGCGACGACAATAAATAATATATAAAACCTTTCTTTAGTAACTGTGTCATAGGTGCAAAAGTACGACAAAAAACGTAGAACACAAAATTTTCTACATTCCTAACATGAAAATGAATCGCTCTGCATTCTTTTCTTCAGCAAAAAATCGTATTTTTGCACTTGTGAAAATACAACTTCTGAAAAAATGCTGCAAATTCTCGCTATGCGGCTTTTGGAGTATGGGTGTGGCGATGGCTGTCATCGCCATGTTTACAGCATGCTCCACCGCCAAATATGTTCCCGATGGGGAATACTTATTGCAACAGGTGGAAATCAAATCCGTGGATAAGGATTTTGATGCAGGACAATTGAGGCAGTATGTGAAACAGAAGGGAAATTCTAAATGGTTCTCTACCTTCAAAATCCCCCTCGGGGTGTATTCCTTGTCTGGACCCGACACGACCAAATGGTTCAACCGATTGCTGAGAAAAATCGGTGAGGAACCGGTGCTTTATGACAGCCTGCAAATGGAGATGACTAAAAATGATCTGCTCAAGGCATTGCAAAACAATGGATATATGAATGCAAAGGTGGATCATGAGGTGCAGATCAAGGGTAAAAAACTGAAGGATATCTATACGCTTACACCTGGATCCGCCTATTTGATCAGGAAAATGTCATACGTCATTGATGATGACAATATCAGACAACTCCTCCTTGACCATCAGCAACAGTTTGAGGGACTGCAGGAAGGTGCAAGGTTTACGGTCAATGGATTGGAGAGCGAACGCAATAAGGTCACAGCTTTCCTGATGGACAACGGTTATTATAAATTCCATAAGGAGTATATCCGGTTTCAGGCGGATACCATGAGGGGGAGCAGGTTGGTGGATGTCACCTTGCATCTGATGAGGTATCGGGAACAGGCAGGTATGGCGGAAACGCTGCATCCAAGATATATGGTGAGAAACGTTCATTTCGTCGGTGCCGATTCAAGTGAGGTGCATATCAAACCCAATACGCTGAAAATCAATACGGCGGTGAAACCGGGAGAGTGGTATAGTGCATCCGACGTGCAACGGACCTATAATAACTTCGGACGCTTGGGAGCCATCAGATTCACCAATATAAGATTTAGCGAGATCCCCGGCTCCAATGAGTTGGATTGCACCATACAATATGGTGTCAACAAACCGAGCACCATCTCCTTGCAGCCGGAAGGCACCAATACGGCGGGTGATTTTGGGGCGGCTATGTCGATCACTTATCAGAACAGAAACATTTTCAGAGGGTCGGAGATGCTGTCGGTGCAACTGAGAGGGGCGTATGAGGCCATTACAGGCCTGGAGGGATACCAGAACCAAAACTATATGGAGTATAATGTGGAGTCGAAACTGTCGTTCCCCCGTTTTGCTGCGCCTCTCCTCAAAACTAAATTCAAGGAAGAGGTTCACTCCACATCAGAATTGACGCTCAGTTACAACCTGCAGAACAGACCTGAATTCCATCGGAGAGTGTTCTCTGCCGGATGGAGGTACAGATGGGCTAAACCACGCGACAAGTGGACTTTCAAATGGGATCTTGTGGACCTCAACTATATTTACATGCCGTGGATTTCCTCGACCTTCAAGCACGAATATCTCGACAGCGTCAGCAACCGAAACGTCATTCTCAGATACAACTAT
>CADCQC010000164.1 GCA_902803455.1 uncultured Prevotellaceae bacterium | reverse complement strand
TTTTCTGCGTTGCGGTCACTTCGCCCTGCTACTCACGGGAGTCGATGACCTGCTGATAGAGGATGTGACCTGCGACACCAACCGTGACGGTTTCGACATCGATTGTTGCGAACGCGTCGTTGTCAGAAATTGCCGTGTGAACACTGTCAACGACGATGCCATCGTCCTGAAATGTTCCTATGCCTTGGGCCATCCGAAGCCCACAGCACACGTGCTGATAGAAGATTGTGAGGTCAGCGGTTACGATGTCGGCACCCTGTTGGACGGCACCCGCACCATGCAGACCGAGAAAGCTCCTGACGGTGATGGTCCGACAGGCCGCATCAAACTCGGCACGGAGTCCAACGGAGGTTTCCGTCATATCACCATCCGCCGATGTTCTTTCACCCATTGCCGAGGTCTGGCACTCGAATCCGTCGACGGAGCAGAGATGAAAGACATTCACGTCAGCGATCTCACCATGACCGATATCTGCAACTCACCCATTTACATCAGATTAGGCAACCGTATGCGGGCTCCTGAGGGTTTCCATCCCTCCAAGGTCAGCCACATCAGCATCAGCAACGTCCATGTGACCGATGCCGACAGCCGGTATGCCTGTCTGATCGCAGGTGAGGAGCATCATCCTGTCCGTAAAGTCCGTATCAGCGACCTCTATGTTCAGTTTCGTGGAGGGTTGACACTACAGGACGTCGAGGAGCAACACGGCAGGAATCCCTTCTTCATTCCCGAAGCCCGCACACAAGGACAACGCGGCGAGGCCAACTACCCGGAGCCATCCGCCCACGGCATCCAACCAGCGTGGGGATTCTCCATCAGCCATGCAGAGCAAATCCGATTGAAAAACATCCATCTGGAAACCCTCTTGCCAGACGAACGCCCCATGTTCCATTTTGAGAACACCAAAAAGATCCGTATCTCTCACCGCAAATAGACACTATGGCCCTGACTGGGGGCGTAGTTGCTGTGATACAGCAACATACAGGACGGGGGCGCGCTTCATGGCAGAAGGCACAAGGCAAATGGATAGGGATTGCCTTAGAACAAGCCGTTGCTATTTTGAGGTTTTAAGGATGGCTGTCCAACCGCCGCCACTGCCCAGATGAATGTGGAAGGTGTCGTCACGTCCAACCATCTGCTGCGAATGCTTGTAATCGGTGGCATCTTTCATGACATTCACTCCATCGGCAAAAATATCAGCCTGATAGCGTTCTCCATTGAGAAAACTCAAGTCAATGGTCAGGTCACGCGGCGTCCAGTCGGTCATGGCAGCCAGATACCAGGTAGATGCCTTGCGACGGGCAATTACCGTATATTCGCCCAATTTTCCATCAAGAGCAATCGTCTCATCGAAGGTGGTGGGAATCTGTGCGATGAAGTCGGTACATTCCTGATTTCGCATGTACATCGTGGGACTGTCGGCCAACATCTGCAGTGGAGCCTCAAAAGTGATGTACATCGCCATCTGATGGACACGGGTGCCCTGACTCATGGGATGGTCGTTGTTGCCAAAGAAGTTGTCCTTCATGGCGTTCATCATCGCACCCGGGGTATAGTCCATCGGTCCAGCCAACATCCGCAGATAAGGAGCCGTCACATCGTAGCGTGGCTGGTTGTGCAGGGGGCCATCGCTAACTCGCGGCTCCCACTTCGAATTCTCCAGTCCCTTGACCCCTTCAAAGTTGAAGATATTGGGATAGGCACGTTGAATCCCGAAAGGTTTCAATCCATGATAGTCAAGATATAGATGATGCTTTGCGGCACACTCCGCGATCTTGTAGGCAGAAGCGATGGCCTGTTGGTCATCCCGGTCGAAGAAATCCACCTTGAATCCCTTGATGCCCATCTCGGCATAATGCCTCATCACATCGTTGGTGAGTGACATGTCGCCATCTGGATGATTGCCAATCAAGTTGCGCCAACTGCTCCAAAGGATGATGCCAACACCTTTTTCTTGAGCATGGGCAATCAGCCTCTTCAGGTCAATCTCTGGGCTTAGGTCTTCCATCAGCGACTCTTTGCCGCTCCAGCCCTCGTCGATGATGATATATTCGATTTTATTCTTGGCGGCGAAATCAATGTAATAAAGATAGGTGTCAGTGTTCATGCCCGATTTGAAGTCCACGCCAGTGACGTTGGTGTTGTTCCACCAGTCCCATGCCACCTTACCAGGCTTTATCCAAGAGGTATCCTTGATACGGCACTCGGGAGCCAGGCGCTGAGCCATGTCACAATTGAGAATATCCGCATCTTTCTCCGTGATGACCACCGCACGCCATGGTAACGCACGACGACTATCCAGTTTGGCGATATAGTTCGCCCTCTTTGAGGGTACGAGGTTCAGCCGGTCGAAGCCACCGATGTCCTGCACCAACGGATATGGCGCAAATTCTGCCATCAGCCCATTTTTGCCATTGCTCTTGAGAAACATCCCCGGATAGTCTTCTACGCCGGCATCCATCACGATGGCTTTCATGCCTCCCGGCAGACAGACAGCCAATGGTGTGATGGCCAACGAATCCTTGAACATCTGCGACAAAGGTTGCTCGTCATAATAAGACTCGAAGCTATAACAATAACGCTCCCCGCCCCTGTTGTCGTTGACGTAGGGAATGAAAGCCGGATAGTCTCCGGCGAAATTGAATTCCGCCGTCTCACTGGTCACTTCCGACATCATTTTCATGTCCGTCAGGAAACGATAGGCAGCACCATCATTATAGACGCGGAACTCCACACTGATGCCGTTCTTGAACGTTACCGTCATGCCATTGTATTCGTCTTTGACCACCGCCTTTTTATAGAAAGGAGTGGAAAACTGCGTCCTGACCTG
>CADCQC010000163.1 GCA_902803455.1 uncultured Prevotellaceae bacterium | reverse complement strand
TTTTCATTCTCATTTGTTTACTATCTCGATTATTTATTCTGGTCTTGAATAATTAGGAGCCTCACTTGTGATGGTGATATCGTGTGGATGGCTCTCCATCACGCCGGCATTGGTGATACGCGTGAACTTCGCATCATGAAGTTTATCGATGCTGGCAGCGCCACAATAGCCCATGCCCGATCTAAGTCCGCCGACGAGTTGGAAGATAACCTCCTGAACGGTACCTTTATAAGGTACCCGCCCGGCGATGCCCTCTGGCACCAATTTCTTGGTTTCCTTGGTACCGCTTTGGAAATATCTGTCTTTAGAACCATTTTCCATAGCCTCGAGGGAGCCCATGCCACGGTAACTTTTGAATTTTCTTCCGTTGAAGATGATGGTATCACCCGGACTCTCCTCTGTGCCAGCCACCAGAGATCCGATCATGACACAACTGCCACCAGCTGCGATGGCCTTGACCACATCTCCTGAGTATCGCAATCCGCCATCGGCGATGAGCGGCACCCCTGTGCCTTTGAGAGCGGCATAGACATCATATACGGCGCTTAATTGTGGTACTCCCACTCCCGCCACCACTCTGGTGGTACAGATGGAACCCGGCCCGATGCCCACTTTCACTGCATCAGCCCCATTCTCGACGAGCATTCTGGCGGCTTCACCAGTCGCCACGTTGCCCACCACGACATCCACCTCGGGGAAGGCCGCTTTGGCCTCTACAAGTTTCTCCACCACCGACTTGGAATGACCATGAGCAGTATCGATGACAATGGCATCAGCCCCTGCATTGACAAGCGCCTCCATTCTCTCAAGGGTATCCACGGTGACACCGACACCGGCCGCTACCCGCAACCGGCCTTTATCATCCTTGCATGCCATAGGTTTGTCTTTTGCCTTGGTGATATCCTTATAGGTGATCAGTCCCACGAGTCTGTTGTTTTTGTCGACAACAGGTAACTTCTCAATTTTGTTTTCCTGCAGGATTTGAGCAGCTGCGCTCAGGTCCGTCTGCTGGTTGGTAGTGACGAGATGCTCTTTGGTCATCACCTCATCGATCAGTTTGTCGAGATGACGTTCGAATCTGAGGTCACGGTTGGTAACGATTCCCACCAGATGGTTATCCTCATCCACGACGGGGATACCACCGATCCTGTATTCCGCCATCATGTTAAGAGCATCCTTTACTGTTTTTCCTTTTCTGATGGTGACAGGATCATAGATCATTCCATTCTCCGCCCTTTTGACAATGGCCACCTGTCTTGCCTGTTCCTCAATGGACATATTTTTGTGGATGACACCGATGCCACCCTCTCTTGCGATGGCAATGGCCATCGCCGATTCTGTGACAGTGTCCATCGCAGCGGTGACGAATGGAATGTTCAGCCCGATGTGCCGGGAGAACATGGTTTTCAACTCTACGGTCCTCGGCAGGACCTCTGAATAAGCAGGAATAAGAAGGACGTCATCGAAGGTCAGACCGTCCATGACAATTTTGTCAGCAACAAATGATGGCATATCTATAGAATTTATTGCGTGCAAAATTAGCAATAAAATTCCACATAATGGGGTGTTTGCCCCATTTTCTTCTGTTTATTAATACGTTTTAACGGGTCAGTTTGCCATCTCCGACATGAATTTCACCCTCACCAGCCTGATGTCTTCCTCCGCGTAATCCTCACCGAGTTCATCAAGGGCGGCATCCAGGTCATCGGTATCACTTTCTTTGAAATACTCATAAATGTCGTCTACATGGTCTTCATCCATCACGTCATCAATATAATAATCGATGTCGAGTTTTGTTCCGCTATAGACGATAGCCTCTATCTCATTCAGTAGGTCATCGAAGTCAAGTCCCTGAGCCTTAGCAATTTCCTCAAGGTCAATTTTTCTGTCTATTCCTTGTATGATTTTCACTTTGAGGATAGATTTCTTAGCCACGGTCCTCACTCTGAGTTCCTCTGGTCTCACGATCTCATTCTCCTCGCAATGCAACTTGATCAGTTCACAAAATTCTTTACCATATCGTTTGGCTTTTCCGCTTCCGACGCCCTGTATGTTTTGCATTTCTTCCAAGGTAATCGGATACATTGTCGCCATCTGTTCAAGTGACACATCCTGGAAAATGACATAGGTAGGCACTTTCAGTTTGGCCGACATCTGCTTTCTCAGGTCTTTGAGCATAGCATAGAGTTCCATGTCAAGCGCACCACCTCCCTCAGAGTTTTCCTCCTCATAATCATCTTTGAACTCTGTGTCCTCGACAATCATAAACGACTCCGGGTGCTTTATAAATCGTTTTCCTGCCGCAGTGAGTTTTAGCAAGCCATAATTTTCGACATCTTTTTTGATATAGCCAGCGATCAGTGCCTGTCGTATGACGGGATTCCACAGTTTGTCGTTCTCATCCTCTCCAGATCCGAATTCCTCAAGTTGGTCGTGTTTATGTGAGACGATGTCATCGGTGGCTCTTCCTTTGACAAAGTCCACCACATATTCGGTCCTGAAATTCTCTTTGATAGCCGCGATGGCTTTCAACACGATGACCAGCAGGTCACGGCCTTCAATTTTCTTTTTTGGATGCAGGCAGTTGTCACAGTTGCCGCAGTTGTCGGGTTTGTATTCTTCTCCGAAGTAATGGAGCAGCATTTTCCTTCTGCAAACAGAAGACTCTGCGTAGGCAGCGGTTTCCTGTAACAGTTGTCGCCCGATATCCTGTTCGGCCACGGGTTTGCCCTCCATGAATTTCTCCAGTTTCTGCAAATCTTTGTAAGAATAGAAGGTGATGCACTTCCCTTCTCCACCGTCTCTTCCAGCCCTTCCCGTCTCCTGGTAATAGCCTTCAAGACTTTTGGGAATGTCATAATGGATAACAAACCTCACGTCTGGTTTGTCGATTCCCATGCCAAAAGCGATAGTAGCCACAATGATATCTATCCGCTCCATGAGGAAGTCATCCTGCGTCTCCGACCGTTTTGCCGACTCCAGTCCTGCATGATAAGCCGCCGCCTTGATATCGTTTGCACAGAGGTCAGCCGCCAGTTCCTCCACTTTTTTTCTTGAGAGGCAGTAGACGATACCGCTCTTCCCTGCGTTTTGTTTAATGAAGCGTATAATCTGTTTGTTGATGTCGTTGGTCTTGGGTCTCACCTCATAATAGAGATTGGGCCTGTTGAACGAGCTGTTGAACTCTTTTGCATCCAAGATGCCAAGGTTTTTCTTGATATCCGTCCTCACCTTGTCGGTGGCAGTGGCAGTAAGTGCGATGACAGGCGCGACACCTATCCGCTGTATGGTTGGTCGGATATTGCGGTACTCAGGTCTGAAATCATGTCCCCATTCCGAGATACAATGCGCCTCATCGATGGCGTAGAATGAGATTTTGACCGTTTGGAGAAACTCCACGTTGTCATCTTTGTTGAGAGATTCAGGAGCGACATAGAGAAGTTTGGTTTTTCCCGAGATGATATCCGCTTTCACCTGATCGATAGCTGCTTTGTTGAGGGAGGAATTCAGATAGTGGGCCACTCCCTCCTCCTCGCTCATGCCATTGATGACATCCACCTGATTTTTCATCAGTGCTATCAGTGGCGAGATAACGATGGCCGTTCCCTCCATGATAAGTGATGGCAACTGGTAGCAGAGCGATTTTCCTCCTCCTGTAGGCATGAGCACGAAGGTATCGTTACCATCGAGCACATTTCGTATAATAGCTTCTTGGTCGCCTTTGAATTTATCAAAGCCGAAATAATTTTTTAATTGCTTAGTCAGGTTAACGTCTGTTGGCATAGGAGTGTGTATTTTCATTTTTGGCAGTCATCCGCCGGACCTTGTCGGTCCGGCGGTTCTGTGATATCATTCACCGCCAGGCAGATGAGCTTTTTCCAACTGTTGTCTGGCGTAGTCTACCGTCACCTTAAAGGTTTTCACCTTTTTCGATGGTATTTCAAACATGGCATCCATCATGACGCTCTCGACAATGGACCTCAGTCCACGGGCCCCGAGTTTGTATTCGATGGCTTTGTCGACGATGAAATCAAGCACCTCATCGGTGAATGTCAGTTTCACTCCATCCATTTCGAATAGTTTAATATACTGTCTGACGATGGAGTTTTTGGGTTCTATAAGAATTTTTCTCAGTGCGTCGCGGTCAAGCGACTTAAGGTAGGTGAGCACAGGGAGTCGTCCGATAATCTCAGGAATGAGTCCGAAAGACTTGAGGTCCTGTGGCAGCACATACTTCATGAGTTCCTCCTTATCGATGTTTCTCACATTTTGCACCGAATTGTATCCCACGACATGCGTGTTCATTCTTTGTGCTATTTTCCTTTCGATGCCATCGAAGGCTCCTCCGCAGATAAAGAGGATGTTTCTGGTATCCACCTGTATATATTTCTGCTCAGGATGCTTCCTTCCCCCTTGTGGTGGCACGTTGACCATGGTTCCTTCAAGCAATTTGAGCAGTCCTTGCTGCACGCCTTCTCCACTCACATCCCTTGTGATGGACGGGTTGTCGCTCTTTCGTGCGATTTTGTCTATCTCATCGATAAAGACGATTCCCCTTTCAGCCGTTTCCACATCATAGTCGGCCACCTGTAGCAGTCTTGAGAGGATACTCTCGACATCTTCTCCCACATATCCTGCCTCAGTGAACACAGTGGCGTCGACAATGGTGAAAGGCACATCGAGCATTTTTGCGATGGTTCGTGCGAGCAATGTTTTACCCGTCCCAGTGCTTCCCACGAGGATGATGTTGCTTTTTTCGATCTCCACTCCATTCTCATCCTCTGGTTGGCTGAGTCGTTTATAATGGTTGTAGACCGACACGGCGAGATATTTTTTTGCCTCATCCTGCCCGATGACATATTGGTCGAGATAGTCTTTAATCTGCTGTGGCTTAGGCAGTTTTTTCAGGTCAAATCCTGCATAAGATTTTTTGCTGCCCCCCATCAATCCAGAAGCCTGCACAATCTCATAGGCTTGTTGGGCACAATTTTCACAAATGTACCCATTGATGCCCGAGATCAGCAGTTTGACCTCTTTTTCATTATGGCCACAGAAACTGCAAACTTTTTTCATGCGTTTTTACGGGTCAAGATGGAGTCTATCATGCCATATTCTTTTGCCTCCTCCGCATTCATCCAGTAATTGCGG
>CADCQC010000162.1 GCA_902803455.1 uncultured Prevotellaceae bacterium | reverse complement strand
TATTGTTGATCGTTCCGATACCACGAATACGTATCATTGATTTCGTACCAGGTTGTCCAGAAGCCGATGTCACTTGCACACCCGCAGCCATACCTTTTAATGCATCTTCTGCGAGAAGGCGAGTTTTTCCGTCGAGGTCATCAGCGCTGACTTTAGCAATAGCCGCCGTCACCACACTTTTTTTCTGCACTCCGTAGCCGATGACGACCACATCGTTGAGCATCTTTTGGTCTTCTTTAAGCACCACAGTCATTCCATCCCGTGCTCGCAATTCTTGCGATACATATCCGATATAAGAAATGACGACATCAGCATCCTCAGCCACTTTGATAGTGAAATGTCCATCAAAATCAGTGATGGACCCATTCTGAGGTTGTCCTTTTTCCACAACGGAAGCCCCGATAATAGGTTCTCCGTTATCATCTTTCACCGTGCCCGAAATTGTTTTCGTTTGGGCAAAAGTAGTCATTGAC
The DNA here is from genome assembly GCA_902803455.1 of uncultured Prevotellaceae bacterium. GTDB lineage: Bacteria > Bacteroidota > Bacteroidia > Bacteroidales > Bacteroidaceae > Prevotella. Next base: position 12,161 of record CADCQC010000162.1, on the reverse strand, counting down.
ATGAAGAATGCCAATAACAAAAATAGCAACCTTGATTGTTTCATAAGAGATATTAATTAATAATTGTTTAGAATAAAAATCTTAGGTTTAATGGATTTTGCGTTACCGTATATGTTTGATTCAGGCTAAAAAAATCATTTCGTTTGCAAATATATAACAAAAAAAACAAGTTGATTCTGAAACATAGATAAAAAGTGGACGAATATAGATAATAAAAACAGTTAATTTATTATTTATCAGTTAATTATATTTTAAGTACCAATAATAAAAAGTGGATGTATTATTATCAAAAACAGATATCTTACGATGTTCATTCAATCCCTTATTTCAGAAAAATCCCCCAAAATCATTCATCTCTTTATTAAAATAATCCGGATGAAAAAAAATATGCGAAAAAAAGTCGGTAGTTCTTCAATATATTAAAAAAAATTAATTAAATTTGCACAATAAACATTTTTTTAAACCAATAACTATATAACTATGAAACCAAAGACACCAACTCCCCACATTGGAGCACAGTATGGCGAAATCGCAGAAACCGTTATTATGGCAGGTGATCCATTGCGTGCCAAATTTATGGCAGAAAAATTTTTGGACAATCCAGTTCAATTTAATCAAGTTCGTGGTATGCTTGGCTTTACAGGCACTTATAAGGGAAAGCGAGTAAGTGTTATGGGTCATGGCATGGGTATTCCTTCGATTGGTATATACACCTATGAACTTTACAATTTTTATGGTGTGAAAACCATCATCCGTGTTGGTTCAGCCGGTTCTATCAATCTTGATCTTCATATAGGTGACCTTGTGATTGCCATGGGTGCATGCACTGATTCCAACTATGCAGCACAGTATGAGATGCCAGGAACCTATGCTCCTATAGCAGATTTCAATTTAGTGCGTGGCGCGGCAGAAGCTTGTGAACGTTTTGGATACAACTACAAAGTTGGCAATGTTTTCTCATCAGATGTATTTTATAATGAGAACTCTCATACCGACAAATGGATTAATATGGGTGTTCTTGCTGTAGAAATGGAAGCCGTTGCACTTTATATGAATGCAGCCCGCTCCGGTAATCGAGCCCTTGTAATCTGTACGATCTCTGACCACATTATTACAGGTGAGGTCACAACAGCAGAAGAGCGACAGACGACCTTTACTCACATGATGGATGTAGCTTTTTCGCTCATTTGATCTGTTCTTGTTCATCATTACAGTAATAGTAATTAATTAATTCATTATTATGGATTTTTTAATGATTATAGAGTTGCTGGTAGTATTACTGGCGCTCTATGTCGGATCACGCTATGGCAGCTTGGCTTTAGGAGCTATTTCCGGCATAGGCTTGGCCTTATTAGTTTTTGGTTTCGGAATGAAACCAGGCTCGCCTCCCACTGATGTTATCTACATTATTATAGCAGCAGTCACCTGTGCCGGCATTATGCAAGCCTCAGGCGGCATGGACTGGTTAATTCAGATTGCCGAGAAATTGCTTCGCAAGCATCCCGACCGCATCACATTCTTAGCCCCACTGAGTACATTCTTGCTTACGGTATTGGTTGGAACAGGCCATGTGGTTTATACATTGATGCCCATTATCTGTGACATAGCCCTCAAGAAGGGCATTCGCCCTGAGCGTCCGTGTGGTGTAGCAAGTATAGCCTCTCAGGTAGGAATCACCTGTTCACCTATTGCTGCAGCAGTTGTAGCATTTGTGACCATTTCCAATGCTAATGGTTTTGAGATATCAATTCCTCAAGTACTGATGGTGAGCATACCAGCCTGCATCTGTGGACTGATGGCCGCAGCAACCGCTTCCTACAAACGCGGTCTCGACTTGGACAAGGATCCTGAATTTCAAAAGCGTATCAGCGATCCAGAGCAAAAAGCCTATATTTATGGTAGTGGTGCCACAACTCTAGACAAAGAAATCCCTCAATCAGCAAAGAATGCCGTATTCGTGTTTCTAGGTGCCTTGATCATCATTGTATTATTTGCTGTTTTCCAAGACATACTTCCAGCTTACAACACCGTGTCGGCCGTGAAGGATGCTCCAGACTACACCTTCCCCGATGGAACTGTCGTCACCGCAGCTGCTTTAGCGAAAGCCAAAGTAATCATTCCAGGTGTGACAGAGGCTTCAACAGTTCAATTGAAGATGAACGTTGTCATCCAGATTGTGATGATTACAGCATCAGCTCTGATGATTCTCTTCTGCAAGGCTTCCCCCAAGAAGGCCGTTCAAGGTGCTGTTTGGCAATCAGGTATGGTGGCCGTAGTAGCCATATTTGGCATTGCATGGCTTGCCGACACCTATTTTTCCAATTACACTGATGAGATGCAAGAGATGTTGGGAGATATTGTAGCAAAATACAATTGGAGTATTGCTTTTGTGTTCTTCCTTGTCTCTGTGCTGATCAATTCACAAGGAGCAGTTGTTGTATCGATGTTGCCATTAGCCTACTCACTGGGAATCCCTGGTCCTGTACTGTTAGGCGTATTGCCTTCCGTATATGGTTACTTCTTCATCCCCAACTATCCTTCAGATATTGCAACAGTGAACTTTGACCGTTCAGGTACTACCGTGATAGGCAAATACCTGTTGAACCACTCCTTTATGATGCCAGGATTGATCCATATTGTGGTAGCCACGCTTGTGGCCTACGCATTGAGCATGCTGTTTTTCTAATCACCTTCCATTCACTTAGTAAAAGAAACGATTATGTTGATTACAATTATAGAATTGCTCGTTGTTTTGTTTGCCCTATATCTGGGCTCACGATATGGTAGTCTTGCTCTTGGTGCCATTGCTGGTCTTGGTTTGGCTTTTTTGGTTTTCGACCATGGTCTTCAACCCGGAACGCCTCCTACCGATGTCATATATATTATTGTAGCAGCCATCACCTGTGCAGGTGTATTGCAGGCCTCTGGCGGTATGGACTGGATGGTTCAGATTGCTGAGCGTATCTTGCGCAAGCATCCAGCCCGCATTACCTTCCTTGCTCCCCTGTCCACATTCTTCTTGACCATCCTTGTGGGTACAGGTCATGTGATGTATACGCTGATGCCCATCATTACCGATGTTGCCATCAAAAAAGGAATCCGTCCTGAGCGTCCTTGTGCCATAGCAAGTGTGGCATCCATGTTGGCCATCATCTGTTCTCCTATCTCTGCCGCTGTTGTGGCATTCTCCGCCATATCTTCGGCCAATGGTTTCCATATCAGCATACCTCAGATCGTAATGATCACTATTCCATCATGTCTCATTGGTGTGTTGGTAGCCGCAGGTTGGAGTTCACGTCGTGGTAAGGACCTTGACAAGGATCCCGTCTTCCAAGCCTATATCAAGGATCCCGTACAATATTCCTATGTGTATGGTAAGAGTGATACGATACTGGATAAAACCATCACCGCCAAATCCAAACGAGCTGTATTTATTTTCCTTGGTGCGATCATACTGATCATCATCCTTTCCATGGTGCAGCAGATACTTCCTGCCTATGAAACAGTTCAAGCCATTAATGGAGCACCTGACGTGATGTTGCCCACAGGTAAGACTGTGAGCCCGGAAAATCTGGCCAAGGCCGGAATTGTGATGGCAGGAGTAACCGAAAAGGTACCAGTAACCATCAAGATGTATCTGGTGATTCAAATAATCCTCATTTCCGCCGCCGCATTGATTATCATGTTATGTGATGCGAAGCCTAAGTCTGCCGTTGCGGGAAATGTGTGGCAATCAGGTATGGTGGCAGTTGTTGCCATCTATGGTATAGCTTGGTTGGCCAACACCTTCTTTGGAGCGCACATGGATGACATTAAAGATCTTTTGGGTGAGATGGTACAGAAATATCATTGGACCATCGCACTCATGTTCTTTGTATTCTCCGTACTCATCAACTCCCAAGGAGCAGTCATTGTTTCTCTGTTGCCCGTGGCATATAGTCTGGGAATCCCCGGTTGGGTACTTCTTGGAGTTCTTCCCTGTGTATACGGATATTTCTTTATCCCCAACTACCCCACCGATATCGCAACGGTGAACATGGACCGCACAGGAACGACACGCATTGGGAAATATGTCCTCAACCATTCTTTCATGGTGCCCGGACTTATCAGCGTCGTTGTGAGTACAGTGGTCTGCTATATCCTTGCTTGCGTATTCTTCTAAGGAATAACGATATGTGAGATTATTAACATTTGAATCATTCCAAAGGCCCTCAAGCAGCTATAGCTTGAGGGCCTTTTTTCTAACAACTTTTAAAAATATGTATCTTGTATTGATTTTTTTAGTATATTTGTATGCTAATGTACTAATAGTACGTCAAATCATCTAAAACCTTCTCAAAATATTCACATATACCCGATTATATCATACCCCACCAAAACAACCGTTATGAATACAATCAAAATCTATCTGACGACACTGTTGTTTGTCGCTATTACTTGTCCACTTCATGCTGAAAAAAAGCCATCACTTAACGTGTCACAAGAAGATCCCAATGAGATGGTGGCCTATCTCTTCACTTATTTCAACAGCAATGCTCCTGAAGATGAGCAAATCTGTTATGCCATCAGCACCGATGGTTACAACTACACCCCACTCAATCATGGCAATCCTGTCATCAGCAGTGATACGATCGCTTTGACCCAATGTGTGCGTGATCCTCATATCCTTCGTTGCGAAGATGGCAAGACCTTTTATATGGTAGCCACCGACATGCGATCTAGCCTTGGTTGGAGCAGCAACCGTGGAATGGTGCTGTTGAAATCTACAGATCTGATTCATTGGCAACACAGCACAGTCAATTTTCCCACACGTTTTACAAAAGCATGGAAAAACGTGATCCGTGTGTGGGCACCAGAAACCATCTACGATCATCAAGCAAAGAAATATATGGTCTTCTATTCTTTACGCTCCAGTGATCCCGGTTCATTCGACAGAATCTATTACCAATATGCCAATGCCGACTTCACCGATTTGGAAGGAGAGCCCCGCTGGCTTTTCGATGCAGGCAATGCCACTATTGATGGAGATATTGTCTATAATGAAGCCGACAAGCTCTACCACCTATTTTATAAACAAGAATCGGGCCGTGGTATCTATCAGGCTGTGGCCCGCCAACTGACCGACAAATGGCAGATGCTGGATGGTCATGTGGAACAGACCAAGGAGGCCGTTGAAGGAGTAGGAGTATGCAAGTCCATCGATGGCAAGTCATGGATTATCATGTATGACTGCTATGGCAACGGGCATTACCAGTTTTGCCAATCTGAAGACTTGAAAACATTCCGTTATGTACAAGATACAGAGACAAAAGGAAAGTTCACCCCTCGTCATGGCACCATTATCCCCATCACACGAGCAGAGAGAGACCGTTTGCTGAAGGAGTTTGGCAATCATCATCAGCCCATTCTCCCAGGTTTCCATGCAGATCCAGAGGTGCTCTACAGTCATAAGACAAATAAATATTATATCTACAGCACTACAGACGGCACACCTGGTTGGGGTGGTCACGATTTCAGCGTATTCTCCAGCACTGATCTCATCCATTGGACAGATGAAGGCAAGATGCTCGATGTGAAGGGCGACCAAGTGAAATGGGCCACAGGCAACGCATGGGCCCCATGTATAGAGGAAGTGAAACAACGAGACGGCAGCTACAAGTATTATTTCTACTATTCCGCCCACAATCCATTATCGAAACGTAAAGAAATAGGTGTAGCCGTCAGTGATGATCCTACCGGTCCTTTCGTTGACTCAGGTTCTCCTATCGTCACCGATGCCGACCGTCCATCAGCAGCCCGTGGAGGTCAGGCGATAGATGTGGATGTCTTCAAAGATCCCAAGAGTGGCAAGTACTATCTCTATTGGGGCAATGGTTTTATGGCAGGAGCCGAACTGAATGATGATCTTCTGTCGATAAAAAAGGAAACCATCCAACATCTCACCCCCAAAGGCGGCACATTGGAAACATGGGCCTTCCGTGAAGGCGCCTACGTGTTCTACCGCAAAGGGACCTATTACTTTATGTGGTCAGTAGACGACACAGGCAGCCCCAACTATCATGTCTGTTATGGGACATCCAAATCCCCCCTCGGTCCTATCACCATCGACGAGAACAACTATATGGTTATCCGTCAAAAACCCGAAGACAAGATTTTCGGAACCGCTCATAATTCAGTAGTCCAAATACCCGGCAAGGATGAGTGGTATATTGTATACCATCGTATCAACAAGAACTTTGTGGATCCCAAATTTGGTGGAGGCGTACCAGGCACACATCGTGAGGTGTGCATAGATAAGCTCACATTTGACAAGAAAGGTCATATTATCCCTGTCACCCCAACACTCGATGGCCCAGCCCCTCTGGTTGATAAGAAGAAATAAACATTCCAAATGCCTTATCAATGACAAATGCCAGACTGACCCATTTTTCTATTGTCAGTCTGGCATTTGTATTAAAAAGAGCTAATAGTCAGTTTCTTTTTATTCTGAATTGAGAATCATATTGACAATCAGCATGATATCTGTGACATCAATGATTTCATCAACATTCACATCAGCCATTTGCGCCCGGAATCCTTCGGGTGTATCTCCCAAGATATGAGAAACCATCATCATGACATCTGTGACATCTACATACTCATCACCATTCACATCACCCAACAGGCCATTTTCTACTACAAAAGAAATCGGAGTATCAGGCAGATCCATACTGCTATGTATACATTGAATGCTTGACAGCATGATATTCCCCTCATATTCCCCCGGTTGCATTTCTGCACTGATTGTCAAAGGTAGATCAACCACTAACCCTTCATTACCAAAAAGAGTTCCTCCCTCAGGCAATTCACATCTCAATGTCCAGGCATTATCCTCCCCTTCAGTGATGCTGACAGTCGGGGCAACTCCCACATACCTATCTGAGAGAGTATAAAGAGCATTTCCCTCCTCGTCACGCCTCAAAATCACGCCAGCAGGCAGCTGGATGTCACACTGAAAGTTTTTTGTAGCAACCTCTGCATTTAAGAGAAAAATATGGAGCATACTTGCCTTCCCCGGGAAACAATTGTCGGTAGAAGCAGAAAACTGTTGCTGGATGGCATACACTTTCTTGAAATTTTTCCAGTAATTTGCTTTGGTATAAACTGTCTTATAATGCCCTGGCACATAAAGAGGTGTATTCACATTGGGAAAAGAAGAAATATGAATATTCGGAGCGACTATTGGAAAAGCAATGATGCGTTCCAAACCCACACAATTAAAGAAAGCAGATTGCCCAACTGTTTTCAAAGTATGTGGAAGGTGTAACTCTTTTAGCGACAAGCAGCTCTGCAAGGCATAATCCTCGATCGTCTCCAAGCCAACAGGGAACGACACGTCTGTTATCATGGCACACTGACTCAAAGCCAGCCTACCCAGGGTTTTCAATGTAGGAGGTAAGGTCACAGCACCCTCTTTTGTAGCCGGGCACGTGATGAGCAACGACATGGCAGCATCATAAAGCATACTATCTTGAGTGCAGTAAAAAGCATTTTCAGGATCCACATGCAGACTGTTGAGTGAGGAACACCCTCCAAAAGGATTGGATAAAATTGTCCTGAGAGATGCCGGCAGTTCAACATTCTCCAGATTGGTGCAATGAGAAAACGCATCTGCCCCCAAATGAGTAAGAGAGTTTGGAAGTATAACTTCAGTCAGACTGACACACTCTTCAAATGCATTATCATCAATAGTAGACAGATTCTCCGGCCAAGATATGTTGTCGAGGCTCTGACAATAGAAGAATGCCATATAACCGATATCAGCGACCGTTGATGGCAGGACAACTTTTTTCATCGACCTGCAATCATAAAAAGTACCAGCCTTTATTTCAGTCACCCCATCAGGAACGACAAAAGCCGACAACTTCTCACATCTTCGAAAGGCATCAAACCCTATAACATTTGTAGACGCAGGCAATTCTATTGAGGTCAGCTCTCCACAACCCCAAAAAGCAGAATTGTCCACCTCTAAGACTGTAGAGGGAAGGATAAAACCTCCCGTCTTTTTAGCAGGACAAGCGATAATTTTCGTAAAATCTTTATTATACAACACACCGTCAAGACTTGCAAAAAACGGATTCTCCTCATTCACAGAGATATCTGCAAGTTTGGGGCAATTGGTAAAAGGAGAGGATCCAAGATAGCTAATAGTAGAAGGCAAGGATATACTTGTGAGGCGTGTAGCACCTTGGAATGTCCCATCTGCAATCGTGGTAACAGTATATTCAACCCCATTGTAAGAGACAGTTTCAGGAATAACGACATCACCCACATACCCATAGTCAAAGATGATACCAATTGAAGCACCTCCTTCATCAATCTCCATAGGTGAGATGACCTCAGCCGTACCATCGTTGATGATCTGATAGAAGATACCATCAACCTGGAAAGTGGCAGCAGAAGCCATCGTGAAGCCCATCAGCATCACACATGCCATAAAAACTTTTATTCTCATGGTCATTCGTTTCAAAATAAAAGATTAAACCCAAAATTATATTTGCTGCGAAGATAAACAAAAAAAATGAGAGAAAAAGGCAAACCACCAATAAAAACAATTATTACAACAAGATTTTCCCCAAAAACATCAATCATCAATAATAATTTAGTATTTTTGCCTCAAAAGGTAAAATTGGGCATCATATCATTTATTATTCATGATCATGTCAAGTCTATACACCAAAAGAATCGTTTTGACCTGTCTGCTGATGATGGCAATAGTCCATCTTCATGCAACAATATTTGAAGTAGACGGAATATATTATCAAGTAACGTCGTCACAAACCGTCATGGTAGTTGCCCAAGGTTCCAAAGAAGGTAGTTCAGGTTTTATTTTCACAGATTCCTACAAAGGTGATGTGGTCATCAAAGACAGTGTGAGTTATGAAGGCCAACGTTATTGTATCACAGCTGTCGCCGACAAAGTGTTTGCCAACAGCAATGAATTGACCAGCATCACTTTGCCTTCCACCATTACCCATATGGGCAAAGCCCCCTTTGCATCCTGCGCCCGGCTGTCATCCATCACGGTAAGTGCCGCCAATCCTGTATATGCCAGTGATGGAGCAATCCTTTACGACAAGTCGTTTTCCAAGATTATCTCCTGTGGTGGAGCATTTCAAGGCGTCTTAAGATTGCCAGATTCCGTCATTTCCATTGGCGACTCCGCCTTTTGCCGTTGCACCCATCTCACCAGCATAATTCTTCCCTCCTCTGTGACAGAAGTAGGCAATCATGCCTTCCGCATGTGCACCACACTAAGCAATGTTATACTGACATCCGTGGAAAAGATAGGAAACTCAGCCTTTTATTACTGTTCAAGTCTAAGAGACATAGATTTGCCCGCCAGCGTGTCATATATTGGCTATCAGGCATTCTATTACTGCCAAAGGCTAAATAGCGTTACATCAAATGCAACTGTTCCGCCGGTTGTGGAGCGAGATGCATTCAATAATTATTCAATACGCTTGTATGTTCCTTCAGGAAGCGAACCCACTTATACTTCAGCCAATTGCTGGAGCCGTTTCATGACCATCATTCCTTTTTTCACTGGCGATGTCAACAATGACGGACAAGTAGATGTGACCGACATCATGCTCATTGTAGGGAACATTTTGGGTGACAATCCCCAAAATTTTATCCATTCACGCGCAGATATGGACAAGAATGGAATTATAGATGTGACAGATGTGATGTTGGTCGTGAATGTCATATTAGATGGACAGCCCGTTTCCTCATCACATCAGTCATCAATATCACCTAGATCAACGTGAAGACTTATCTGGCATAGTGACAATATAGGCACCGAGCAGCACCATTATACCAGCAAGCGGTTTATCCCATGTGAACAAATCTTGTCCGATAGCAATAGCGACAAGAGAAGCGACGACCGGTTGAATATTCGTATAGATACTCACAGTGGTAGCCTTTAAAAACTTCATGGCATAAGGAATGAGGAAATAACCCAATCCTGTAGCAAAAAGCACAATAAAAGCCATCTGAAATACCCCACTCCACTCCCACGCGTGAGAATAAAGTGTTTGTTCCGGTTCAGTAATCAATGCTATTGGTACAGTAACCAGTGTCGACACAAGAAATACATATTTCATTTGTGTGACGGAACTGTATTTGGCGGACACTTTTCTTGTGATAATGAGATAGATAGCCCATGTCAGCACACTCAACACAGCTAATGATATTCCGAGAAAGTCATTCGATCCCGTTCCGCTAGACCATGAAGTATATAAAATGAGCAACGCTCCCGCAATACCTAATGCCACACCAAAAGATTTCATTCCCGTGATGGACTCTTTAAGGAAGATAGCCGCCAGAATCATCACAGATACAGGAGTGAGTGCGGCAACGAGAGAGAAGTAAACGGGTGTGGTGTATTTGAGTGCCTCCGCCGTGAGAGTCTGAGAGATGACAAATCCCAGTAATCCCCCTAACATAATCGTGATAAGATCACGTCTCTCCACACGCTCCTTCGGAAGGAAGGAAGCCACAATCCAAAAAAGGATCGTGGCACCGACGCATCTTGATGCCATATACCCCATTGGTGTGACCCAATCTGTAAGCAACGATTTTGTGACTGGTACACCAAGTCCGAAAATGACATTGGCCATGAAAATGGCGATATGTCCTCTAAATTTTTCCACGTTAAACAATCATTATTGGTTAAACAACAGAAGGAAAAGATCACTCTACTTCCAGGACCTCAATGGTAAAGAACAGATCACTATTTGGCTTTACCGCACCAGCTGCCCGAGGTCCATAAGCCTGATTTGACGGTATGAATATTTCCCATTTTGCTCCTGGTGACATACAGACAAGAGAATGCCAAAAGCCAGGAACCGTCTGTTGAGGCAACATGGTAACCGGCTCTCCACGTTTATACGAACTGTCAAACACCGTACCATCCATCAACTTTCCTTCATAATGAAGTTTCACACGTGAGTCATCTTTGGGCTTCTGTCCTTTCCCTTTGGTCAATTCATGATAAAGCACCCCTTTTCCTTTTGGCAATTCCACAAAGCCCATTTTTCTGTATTTCAGTGCATTCACGACGGACTGCTGTTGATTTTCTATCGGTTGAGAGAGTTTTGCCGCCACATTTTTGTCAGAGATTTGTGCCCCGATTATTTCAGCCACCTCTCTAATTTCATCAAAGTTGACGAAGAAATTGAAATCTGTAGGTTCAATGTCTTTATCGAGGTCAGCCAGCAACTGCGCCATCTTTTCAGACATGGCAATCAGTGAGTCACCTGGTTGCCTTGTCAGGTCTACAAGTTCACTAATATGCTCATAGGCCGATTTGAAATTGGCCTGGGTATCCCGATACCTCGCAGGTGTAAGATTCATGCTTCCAACCTCTTGCTTGATATCACCCATCAATTGTTCTAGCACATTTGAAGCACCGTTGGCTTTGAAAAAATCCTGTCTCCACTTAAGTACTTGCTTAGCATCATCAGTAGACACGATGACCCCCTGATCATTGCTAGCCAAATGCTCAGTCTCAACCCGCACCCAATTTTCCTGATAATCACTCAAAATGGCAGCAGCGAGACGTGAAGCCACGATGGTGTTGACCTTCATCTTCATGGCATTTGATTTGTAATTGTTGCCAAACAGCAGAAAACCAAGCCATGCGATCACTGCAATAGCAACTACAGATCCCAAAATGATCATCGTTTTTCTCCATTTAGCTGTTTTTTGAGAAACGCCATGACCTGTCACAGGACTTTTTTTGATTGATTTTGACATACCTATTTATATAAAACTAAGATTGAACCTGTTGTCATTCAACAGTTATTATGTGAACTGTTTTATAATCAGCTGCAAAAGTAAACATAATCATTGATATATCCGTTATAACCTGAATGAAAAAACAACATATCATCTTAAAGAATATGTATATATGGTCAACTACTTGCGGAAAAATTTGCACGAAAGGAATCTTTGTTGTATTTTTGTAGCATCAAGAGCAGAAGCGAGATGAAAGAACCGATTTCTCATAAACAGATTGTTGAGACTACGTTAAAAGGAACCTTGATCAACATCCTTCTCACAGTAGTCAAATTTGCCGCTGCCATTTTGGGTACTTCTGCGGCCATGTTGGCAGATGC
>CADCQC010000161.1 GCA_902803455.1 uncultured Prevotellaceae bacterium | reverse complement strand
CTGGGTAAGATGATGCCTGCGGTGCTGATGGCGCTGTTCACCAAGAGCAGTGCCGCGACACTACCCGTCACGATGGAAACAGCCGAAGAACGATTGGGTGTCAACAAGAAGATTGCCCGTTTCGTGCTCCCAATCTGCACCACCATCAATATGAACGGATGTGCTGCCTTCATACTCGTCACCTCGCTTTTTGTGATGCAGAATGGCGGCACTCCCCTCACATGGAGCACCATCCTTCTGTGGATCTTCATCTCCGTCATCTCTGCCGTTGGCAACGCTGGTGTACCTATGGGATGCTATTTCCTCACCCTCTCTCTGATGTCGGGCATCGGCGCTCCCATCACCATCCTGGGCGTCATTCTGCCCATTTACACCATCATCGATATGGTGGAGACCGCAGAAAACGTTTGGTCGGATTCTTGTGTAGCAGCAATGGTCAATAAGGATAATATATCATCTTAGTCCTTCCTAGTCCTTCTTAGATCTTCCTATCCCTTCCTAGTCCTTCCTAGATCTTCCTAGATCTTCCTATGTCTTCCTAGCCCTTCTCCAAAAAAAAGTAGCCTCGGCCTCACGCCGAAGCTACCCGTAAATGCCCCATTAGTGAGAGAGTTTAATGAGGTCATACTATTTCTTTTTTGTTTTCAGTTTCTTTGCTCCGAGCATCAGCAAGTCATGGACATATTGATTGCTTTTGAGCGTGGAGGCCACCTGTTCCAACCGTCGGGCGCTGACTTCCCGTTCATCGGCATCCAATTGGCCGGCGTTCTTGCAGAGGTCAAGGATGATGCCGGCGGCTACCACCAACCCTTCCGATGACTCCTTGTTGGCTTGATCCATCATTTTTTGGGTCAGTAGTCCGAAATAGCGATGCCAGTCGCTGTTGCTCAAATGTTTCACATTGTTCATGGCTTTATTTGTCCATTCTGTCAGGTCTCCATTCACGGGAATGTCTTGCCAGTTGTCTTCAAGAGGGGCTAATCTCTCTATTTTCATGGTGAAAAGGCTGTCGGGCAGTTTCCTTAGTTCTTGAAGTCGTTCTTTCAGACCGTCGTTTATCTGCAAATTGGATGACAGTCCCGAAATGATTTTCACATTACCTGGCCAAGTCGCTGAGCCCTGATAGTTGAAGAGCTGACTTTTGACTTGCATTTCGGGTTTGTGGCCATAGACGTAGATCAGTTTTGCTATACGCACGTCAGGGTCATCCGCATCGCTCCACTCTGCGGCATAACATGTGCGATAGCCAGGGTGCTCCTGGTCGTCGAAATTGGCCATGAGATAACTGCTGTTTTTGATACTGCCCACGAGGATGGGGGAGGCGCCATCTCTCCATACGCTCCACTGCTGGCGTGGACTCACGCTTATGCCATTAGTGTTGTCATCACCTATGTGGGTGTAGATCATGGAGGCATGACTGTTTTCGTTGTGAAAAGCCTTTTCCAATTTGTCGAATACGGCAGGATAATAGGCTTTTTTTACACGGATGATAGAGATACAACTTTCGCTTGTAATGCCGGTGGTGTCTGTGTTTGATGTTTTCTGCTCACCAACCTGGGTGACACCGGCATATTGGCTGATTTCTTGAAACAGATTTTTGATCTGTTCTTGTGCCAACGTTGGTGAGAAGACCAACACTGTGATGGCGGTGAAGAAGAGGTTTTTTATCATGGCTGTAGGGGTTTATAAATCGATAATGGTTTTGGGGTCGATCACTTCATAGTCACCTGCTTCGTTGCTCACGAGACGGGCTCCTGCAGGTTGCGGTGTGGCGTGAAATGTGGCTTTGAGGATTTCGTTGCGCACTTCCTGTTCTTCGCGTTGAATGGTGGCCTCACAGTCTGCCAGCATCTGCAGAGCGCTCAACACGTTCTCCTCGCTCTTCCAGATTCCGTTGCCCAGTGTGTCGGGGATAGGGGGCTTCTGTGCTGTCGTCTTACGATGTCGGACATGTTTTTTCTTGTCCTGCGGTTTCAACTGCATTTCTGTGGTCACTGGACTCTTTGGGATAGTTGGCTTTCTGTTCTCTTCAGATGAGGGGAGTGGTTGCGTCTCCAGTTTTTTGACCAACTTTTGTGCGACCACCGTCTGTTCCATCGGCTCTGTTTTGTGATGATATAGCGTCAGCATAAGCAATAGGCAGGCAGCAGCGGCACCGATGACCGGGTATCGCCACTGGCGACGGTTTCGGGACTTCTTGTGCTGTTGACAGAAGGGTGAGGCAAGCCACCATAAGCAGGTGAGCGGCATGGAGGCTGACTTCCAGTGCATCAACCGGTCAAACTCTTCCTCTTTCTGCTGAGAGAGTGGCTGATGAAGAGAATCGTCTTTTGTAGCTGTCAGGAGAAGCCTCACATCTTCCTCTTCTGGAGTCAGCCCATCTTTTGTATATGTAAAGTAGTCCATGAGAAGTTGTTCCTCCTCGATGGTCGTCTCGGCGTTCAGATAGCGCCGGATCATTTCCTTTCGTAGTGTCTTGTCATTCAAGTCTGTCATTTCTTTTTCCTCCTTATACTTAATATGGTCAACAGTTGTTTTCTGGCAGAGCAAATCAACGTCTTTGCGCTGGCAGGTGTCGTTCCGCAGGCAGCGGCGATTTCTTTCATTGTCATACCGTCGCCACGCATGATGAGCATCCTTCGTTCGGTGGCGGACAACTTCCCCATGGCGATACCGACGATCCTCTCTGCGTCATGGGCGATAACCTGATGGTCGGATTGCGTGCTGGCCAACGCGCAGTGGTTATCGTCCAAGGTGGCATGCTGGTTGCCCGTTTGTTTCAGTATATCGATGCAGACGTTCTTCGCTATCCTTACAGCCAGTGCTTCTGGTTGCTGATAGTCATCCAGCCGGTCGCGCATCTGCCAAAGGCGCAAAAGCGTTTCCTGAACGGCATCCTCTGCATCGTAGGCCAACTCCTGTCGGTCGAAGAAACTCCGACAGAGGGAGATAAGCCTTGGACGAATGGCTATGGCTATATGTTGAAAGTCGTCTTGCATGTCATCTTCTGTTTCCTACACGAATGAGACGGCAAAAGGTAAATAAAAAAATGAAAGTGCTCATCAACTGCACAAAAAAGCCCTCGGCAAGATCAGGTGGCCGAGGGTCAGTAGGATGGTGAGGAGATGCTTTTTGCTCATATTATGCTAATGTTGGCGTTTATATTCACAAAAGTACGCTTTTCCCTCCTTTTGAACACACAATAACTACTAAAGAATTATAATTTGTCTTTAATGGGCTTATCACCATGAGGGATGATTATCTATTTTTTCCTATTTTTGTGATGATGAAAAGATTTTTTGTAGGATGGCTGTCAGCCCTTGTCTGTCTGACCGCCTCAGCCAAGTTGGTCGTCACCCAGACCAGTTGCAACCACCAGAAAGGCCGTATGGCCGTCGTGGAAGACAAGGTCAGGGTGGGATGGCAGTATGTCGACAGTACTGGTGAGACAAAAGGCCAAAACTGTTACCAGATAGAAGTGCGTGAACGGGTGACCGGTCGGCTTGTTTATGATAGTAAGGTCATTCATTCGGGTGAGAGCCAGTTGATCCAACTTCCCCGTCTGTTGCCTAATACCTATGGCTACACCTGGCGGGTACGCATCGGCTATCAAGACGGCAGAGGTAAGAAAAGACGTCCTGACCATTGGTCGGAATGGAGCAACGGACAGGACATCAGGGTGGCACCCTCCGACCTGGGGCGTCGCTCTGCTGATGCTTCGGCGACAGCACAGACTCCTCAGTGGATAGGTGCGATCACCAAGGGCGCTGCCCGTATCCCTGACGGCCGTTGGAGCAACGAGGTGTTTAAAAAAGACACGTTTAAGACCCGTTGGGAAAATGTCGACACGCTCTCTTCCCACAGCATCATCTTGCGCAAAGGTTTCCATACCACCCGTCAAATTGTGGATGCTGTCGTCTATGTGTGTGGCTTAGGGCACTATGAGATGAGCATCAACGGACAGCGGGTGGGCGATAGCATGTTTGCCCCGCTCTGGAGCGAATATAGCCGCACGGTGTACTACAATACCTACGACGTGACCGATATGCTGCGTGAGGGTGACAATGCTGTTGCCGTTTTGCTGGGAAATGGTTTCTTCAATGTGCAGCGCGGTGGAAGGTACAGCAAACTGCAAGCCAGTTTCGGACCACCCCAACTGATACTGCGGATGGATATCACCTACGATGATGGCACTACCTGCCAGGTGGTGAGTGATGACAGTTGGCGGTGGGCATTGAGCCCTATCACGTTCAATAGCATCTATGGCGG
>CADCQC010000160.1 GCA_902803455.1 uncultured Prevotellaceae bacterium | reverse complement strand
GACCACGGGCAGCCCACTCGTCAACATGCTCCGCCATTGGCGAAGACGGGGTGATGGGATAAATAGCGGCTACTTCGCTGAACATATAACTGATATGGGCAGCGGCCTCATTACCATCACAAGTGATAAATTTTTTTTCTTTTGACATTTGTTGTAGGGTTAAAAAATGTGAAAATGTTTACTTGTGTATAAGTGTCTCTCAATATCATGCTTTGTTAATAGAGGAATCCCAAAAGCCAAAGGGGGATTTGGTTGCCTTTCCCCACTTCCGTATTGTAACGGGCATAGATCACATCGGGCTGGGTGCGCTGACGGTTGCATTGCTGCGCGTCACATATGCGGAAACGCAAATTCCCGTCGACCCAAAAGATCTTCTCATGGCTGTTTTGGTTCACCTTGTGGTCTTTCCATAGGGAGTTGACGAAGAAGGTCTCCATCACATCCTGTTGCTCTACCTTGCTGGGATAGATGGCATACATCAGGTTGGAGTTGTGAAGCATCACCTTGGATGGCTTCTTGGGGAATTTCTGGCCCACGGGATAGATCATATTGATCAGTCGGGCATCAGCCAGATATTTGATGTAGTTCATCACCGTGGCGCGGCTGGTTTCAATATCTATGGCCAACTGACTTACATTGGGGGCTTTGGGACCGTCAACGGCCAATTCATAAAACAAGCGCTTGATCCTGGTGAGGTATTTCAGTTCTATTTGTTTGATGAGCAGAATGTCTACTTCTGTCATCATATTCATCGTCTTGAGCAGGTTCTCAGAGTAATTGCGGTGCTCTTGGAAGAATGGATAAAAACCATGGTGTACATAATCCTGAAAATAATCCTGAGGCCTTACTTTGGGTAGGATTTGCTTGATGATGTGCTCATGATCTTCGAGTATCTCTTCAAGTGTATAGGGTTTGAACTGATTGCCTGTCATCAGATTGAGAAATTCCCTGAAAGAAAACCCACGCAGATTGTAACTCTTGACAATACCATTAAGTTCGGGATTCTCATCCTTTAGCCTCATCACACTCGAACCTGTAAAGACGATTTTCAGATGAGGACATCTGTCATAGCAGGCTCTAAGACTCTTGCTCCAGTCTTGCTGTTTGAATACTTGGTCTATCAGCAAAACCTTTCCACCTTGATTGTAAAAATCTGCAGCGAATTGTTCTATGCCGTGCTCCTGAAAATAGAAATTGTTGAGGTTCACATACAGGCATTCCCTGTTGTTGACACCATATTTCTCCATGGCATATTGGAGCAAGAAGGTTGTCTTGCCAACACCCCTCGTTCCCTTGATGCCGATCAGACGGTCATTCCAATCTATCTCGTCCATCAGGCCACGACGGACGGGAGCATTGGTATGCTCTAAAAGATACTTATGAGTGCGGAAGAATGCCTCCATGCTTGATTGTGTGCTACTCTTGTAAGGCAGTTAGTTGTTACCTGTCTCCTAATTCCTTGCAAAGATAATATTAATTTCTAAATTTGCCAAGTGTAGTTTGCAAAATATATCTTTTTTTCATAATTTTGCCTCAAAAATTGATGAGGTGGCCATGTGCCGGTTCATTATAGCCTTAATTTCCCTGATGATGGCTGGAGTCTTGCATGTTTTCAATCCTGGGCACGACTTAGTGCTGGCTTCCGGAAAGGGCATCGATTATTGTCCTCCCCATGCTGCGAGACAACTGCAACATGACTTGGGATTTCTTCCTGCTTTCTGGGCACAGGAGGGGGATGTGATTCTGGTAGATGATGTGAGAGGGGCTGCCGCAGCTGCTGCAGACTTTGCAGAATGGTTGCCGCAGGTGAAGTGGGTCACACTGAAGCAACTCTTGCAATTAAAAGACTGCCAACGGCAAATCATGAAGGTGCTTCCGTGGGGATGGGACAAGATGGTGGCCGGACAATTATCAAAGGTTGGGGTCATTCGTTCCCTGTTGCCGGATGACCGTGCCTTGGATGGCATCAGGAGATGTTCGGGAAGACAGGCTTCTGTGCCTTGGCTGCATGATATCGTTGACAACATCAGGTTGACAGTGGGAGAGAGATGGGTCACAAATGATATCAATCAGGTGCGGTCTTGGTTGAGACAACGACGGACTTCGGTCATCAAATCACCGTGGAGCAGCAGTGGGAGAGGGGTGAGATTCACCTCTGACATGTTGACTGTAAACGAGGAGGGGTTTGTGCGTAATGTCATAGCGCAACAGGGATGTGTAATCATCGAACCATATTATCCTCGTGTGATGGACTTTGCACTTGAATTTGAAACAACACAAGACGGTTCAGTCAATTATTCAGGCTTGTCTGTATTCACCAACGACGGAACGGCGTATACTGGTGGAATCTTGGCTTCTGAGGAAGAAAAAATGCAGATGCTGCGACAGTATCTGCCCGAGCAAGTAATCTGTGAAGTAAGGGATTTCCTCATGACTTCTGTCGCTCGTGAGATGATGCAAAAAGATAGCCTTGATGACCGAAAAGCCCTTGAGATACCTTGGGGAGTGGATATGATGGTCGTGTCATCAGATGAGGGATATCGGCTCCATCCTCTGGTGGAACTCAACTACCGCCGCACAATGGGACATGTGGCCTTGAGCGTGGCAGAAAGAACAAAAGGGCATTTCTCCACCATGCAGATATCGATGACCAATGGCACGTATTCTTTGTCGCTGAAATAACATCAGGCATATATAAAAAAGAGAGACGATTACTTAATTACTTAAAAACTATCATGAAAAAGAAAAACAAATATTTAAAAGCAATCTGTAAAATGAGGAAAATTTTATTCTTGGTGGCTTGGATGATGGCGCTTGCCATTCAAGCTCAAAATGATTATCGCTCTTTGGTGTGGGCACCCGACAATGGTGACGGCACCTTTACCAATCCTGTTATCAATGCTGATTACAGTGACCCAGATGTCTGTGTCGTGGGGGATGACTATTACCTCACGGCCAGTTCGTTTCAGTGCATTCCAGGATTACCGATCCTGCATTCCCGCGACCTTGTCAACTGGGAGATCATCGGATATGCTGTGGATGAATTGCTTCCACACGAGGAGTTCGACAAACCCAGCCATGGAAATGGTATCTGGGCTCCCAGTATCCGTTACCATCAGGGAGAATTCTATATCTATTGGGGAGATCCTGATTATGGCGTCTTTATGGTAAAAACAAAAGATCCTGCAGGTAAATGGAGCAAACCTCATTGCGTCATTCCTGGTAAAGGAATGATTGATACCTGTCCGTTGTGGGATGACGACGGACGGTGTTATTTGGTGAACGGATGGGCGAATAGCCGGTCTCGCTTTGCTTCTGTGTTGACTGTCCGAGAACTCAATGCCGAGGGGACTGCACCTATCTCACAACCGACAATCGTCTTTGATGGTAACGGCACAGAAAACCGTACCTGTGAGGGACCTAAGTTCTATAAGCGGGAGGGATGGTACTGGATCATGTGTCCGGCAGGGGGGGTGCCCACTGGATTCCAACTAGCTATGCGCTCCAAATCACCCTATGGACCTTATGAGTCGAAAGTGGTTCTTGCACAAGGAAAAAGCAGTGTCAACGGACCTCATCAGGGAGGATGGGTGCATACTGCCATGGGAGAGGACTGGTTCCTGCACTTTCAGGAT
>CADCQC010000159.1 GCA_902803455.1 uncultured Prevotellaceae bacterium | reverse complement strand
AGGCTGCTGCGGCTTTTGGGGCTGGGCTGGCTGTTGCTGAGCAGGCTGCTGAGGCTTTGGGGATTGGGCAGGCTGTTGCTGGGCAGGCTGCTGCGGCTTTTGGGATTGGGCAGGCTGTTGCTGGGCAGGCTGTTGAGGCTTTGGAGGCTGAGGTTGCTGCTGCGGTTTTTGGGGCTGGGCAGCAGGTTTTGGGGCTTGCTGCTTTTTCGGTTCCACGTTTGTCAGATCGTTGGCAGGAGCATCGTTGGTGATTTGGTTTCTGACCGCCCTTTGTTGAGAGTATTCAGTAGCCGCCATCAGGTTTTCGGAATCCTCAGAGATCAGTTGTTTAGCAGCAGGTTCCGTCTCCTGTTCATCGTTGTAATCGTCATTGCTGCCTGTATTTCTGTGGTTACCGTATTTTTTCTTGTATTTCAAGAAAGCCTTATAGATGCCATAAGCCATTTTGTCTTGTCCTTCCTCAGAATTGAGGAACTGCTCCTCATCGGGTGTGGTGATGAATCCCAATTCGATGAGGCAACTAGGCATCGACGTCTCTCTCAGGACAAGGAATCCCGCCTGATGGACTCCTTTATTGACCCTTCCGCTATTGGCGCACACCTCGTTTTGTATCATTTTCGCCAGTTCGACGCTGTTGGACATATTTTTGTCCTGCATCAGTTCAAACATGATATAACTTTCCGCCGACTTCGGGTCAAATCCCGCATAACTCTGTTTATAATTCTTCTCGACCAAGATGACCGAGTTTTCCCTTTTCGCCACGTCGAGATTTTCAGCCGCCCTGTGCATACCGAGCGTATAGGTTTCAAATCCTCTGGAGATTTTTCCCCCATCGAGCGCATTGGTATGTACGGATATGAAGAGGTTGGCCTTGTTTTTGTTGGCGATATTAGCCCTATCCTTCAGAGGAATGAACACATCCGTTTTTCTGGTGTACACGACCTTCACATCAGGGCAGTTGCGCTCCACGTATTTACCGAATGCAAGAGCCACACTGAGGTTGATATTTTTCTCGACCGATATTTTTCCTGGAGCTCCAGTATCCTTACCGCCGTGTCCGGCATCAATCACGAGTACGAATTTTCCATCTGCAGCGCCAGCCACCAATGCTGTCGCCCAGAAACATAAAAGTGTTATAAGTAATTTTTTAATCATTTTCCAGTCAATTCAGTTACAAAATTAACTGATTTTTTGAAAACAGCGAAAGAAAATGGTTATGATTTATCATTTATTAAGTGAATGGAGACACCCGCCTTCGGGCAATCCCCTCCGACAGGCGGATTGATTTTGCAGATGTCTACGCTCACCTCATGGATTTGCGGGAAGTCCTCACAAACTTTTCTAGCTATTCTGCCCGCCACATGTTCGAGCAAAGCAGAAGGCACCCCCATCTCTTTGACGACAATCTGATAGAGGTCGGCATAGTTGACCGTATCCTCCACCCTATCGGTATTAGCCGCCTTCTGCACGTCTGTCACCACTTGCAAGTCGACGAGATAATCATTCCCCACGATCCTTTCCTGCGGCAAGACCCCATGAAAAGCATGGAGTCTTATTTGCCTGATGAAGATTTTTCCCGGTAGGTATTTCATGCGATTGTCCAGCTTATCCACATCTTGAAGCGCCACAGTTTTTACAGATGAGGCACCCCTCTTGATAGACGAGTGACTCCTGTCCGCATACCGGACATTTCTTTCCCTTTGCCTCTGTGCCGTCGACGATATATTTCTTGAGCGCCCTCTCCACGCCGTTTTTCCATGTATTGATGCTCTCGCTCTTGAGCTGGAGCGAGCCCACGAGTTTGATGACATGATCGATAGGCATTCTATATCTCAAGACGCCAGAGATGAGTTTGGCATAGTTCCAATATTCCGGGTTGAATTTCTCGCTAAGTCCCTCTACCGTGGTTTTGTATCCCCTTTTGTTTTCAAACTGGAAGTCATACCTATGTGTCCCGTCCTCATTGGTCTGTTTGATGATTTTCCCTTTAGTGACGGTTTTTGGCAGTACGATCCCCTCCTCATCATCCTGCAGACCAGTAAAGATCTCGTAGGGATATCCATCCAGCAGTCCGATGAAAGCCACCCATTTCTCTTTGTTGTTTTGGAATCTGACGACATCACATTCCAGAATTTGCGGTCTTACCTCCGTGACTTTGGGTTGTTTGCACTCAGGTGTTTCCGGTTTCTCATCCTCTTTTTTCTTTTTTGCGGCAATCATGACCCCCGCCCTGCTTCCATCTCTATAGATGGTGCAGCCCTTACATCCCGACTGCCATGCCTCGATGTAGAGTCTGTTGACGAGCGCCTCATCTACGTTATTGGGTAAGTTGACGGTCACGCTGATAGAATGATCTACCCATTTTTGTATAGCCCCCTGCATTTTGACTTTCATGAGCCAGTCGACATCGTTGGCAGTAGCCTTATAGTAAGGCGACTTTTGCACGAGCGAATCGATTTCCTCCTGAGAGTAATGTTTTTGCGTATCCAGTCCCTGTATTTTCATCCATGTGAGGAATTTAGGATGATAGACGATATATTCCTCGAAGGAGTCACCCACCTCATCGACGAAGTCGACATGCACGTTGGTATCTCCCGGATTGACTTTTCTTCTCCTTTTATAGACAGGCATGAAGACCGGTTCAATCCCGCTGGTGGTCTGTGTCATCAGACTTGTTGTTCCCGTTGGAGCGATGGTGAGGCAAGCGATGTTTCTTCTGCCATATTTCACCATATCGTCGTAGAGTTGTGGAGCCGCCCCTTTGAGTCTCAAGATGAAAGGATTAGCCATTTCTCTTTCCGCATCATAGATTTCGAAAGCCCCTCTTTCCTTTGCCATGTTGACAGACGAGGTATATGCAGCGATAGCCAGTGAGCGTTGCACCTCTACAGCGAAGTCGATAGCCTCCTGGGAGCCGTATGTCAGTCCCATGGCAGCGATCATATCACCTTCGGCGGTGATGCCCACCCCCGTTCTTCTGCCTTTTCCGCTTTTTTCGTAGATTTTTTCCCAGAGATGGTATTCAGCGCCCTTGACCTCCTCCGTCTGCGGATCATTTTTGATTTTCTTCATGATGGCATTGATTTTCTCGAGCTCCAGGTCGATGATATCATCCATCAGTCTTTGAGCGAGCGCCACATGTTTTTTGAATTTATCGAAATCGAAGTTAGCCTGAGCCGTGAACGGGTTATTGACATAGGAATAGAGGTTGAGGGAGAGCAGCCTGCATGAGTCGTATGGGCACAGTGGAATTTCTCCACACGGGTTGGTGGATACGGTTCTGAATCCCAGGTCCGCATAGCAGTCAGGGATACTCTCTCTGAGGATGGTATCCCAGAAGAGCACGCCCGGTTCGGCACTTTTCCATGCGTTGTGAACGATTTTCTCCCACAGTTCCTTCGCTCTGATGGTTTTCTCCACGAGCGGTTTATCGCTATCGATAGGGAATTGCTGTACATACTCCCTGTCATTGACCACGGCATTCATGAACTCGTCATCGATTTTGACAGAGACATTCGCCCCCGTCACCTTTCCCTCGGTCATTTTAGCATCAATAAACGCCTCGCTGTCAGGGTGCTTAATACTTACAGAGAGCATGAGCGCCCCTCTTCTGCCATCCTGTGCCACCTCTCTGGTGGAGTTGCTGTATCTCTCCATGAAAGGCACCAGTCCGGTGCTTGTGAGGGCCGAGTTGTTGACCGGTGACCCTTTCGGTCTGATATGTGAGAGGTCATGCCCCACTCCACCTCTTCTTTTCATGAGTTGCACCTGTTCCTCATCGATTCTGAGAACAGCCCCATAGGAGTCAGCATCCCCTTCGAGTCCGATGACGAAACAGTTGGACAAGGAAGCCACCTGATGGTTGTTTCCAATCCCCGTCATAGGGCTTCCCGCCGGTATGATGTATCTGAAATGGTCGATCAAATCAAAGACGGTCTGTTCATCGACAGGATTAGGGTATTTTTTCTCAATACGAGCGATTTCTCTTGCTATTCTCCAATGCATGTCTTCCGGAGTCCGCTCATAGATCTGTCCGAAACTATCTTTCATGGCATATTTATTGACCCACACACGTGCAGCCAGTTCATCACCATCGAAATATTGCAATGAGGCGTTATAAGCCTCCTCATAGGAGAAAATGTCAGGTTGGTTCATAGTTGGATATCATCAATTATCTTCATTACGGGAATGCAAAATTACAAACAAAATGTGATAATTGAAAGGAAAAGCAGAAGAAAATATGGATACTTTTTAAAAACGTTGATAGACAACAAGTTATCCATTTTGTGCAACTTTCATCAAAGAAAAGCCCAAATAATCATTTATAAAATGCTTTAATCAATATTTACAAATAAATGAATGATAAGTATTTGCAAAATATTTAAAAAGTATTTCTTGAATGGAGTGATCACATTTTTGGGAAAGAATGATGTGATTATGGTCACACTTTTTGGTCAATTTAGAGGTTTTTCTGATATGGCGGATTGCTTTTTAGGGGGGAGGATTGTTGCGTTAATAACGCAACATACAGAACGATGAGGGACACACGGGACGATGGCACGCCTGGCTATGCTTCTTTACTGATGAGGTACTTGTATCTGATTTTCTCTTTGATATACTTCCATGGCGACCCGTATCCCAAGAAGCGCAACATGGCATAATGGCGTCTTTTGTCACGTAAGATTTTCCGCAGTCTTCTGAATCTATAGGCCAGTCCCACCTTTTTGATGTCTCTTGCTCCGAGCGTGTTGCTGCCATGCTGTCGGTAGTCAACGAGGGGTTCATCGATCAGAATGGTCACACCACCCGCTTTCAGTGTACAGAGAGTGATCCACGCGTCATGCATTGTCGCCAAGGTAGCCGGGTATACCACAGCATCGTGGGCCGCCCTGTTGAGCAGCATAGTGCATCCCGTGATATAAGGTTCCACGCTATGATCGAACCGGTTGAGCAAGTGCGGGTAGACGCCCGCATATCGGTTGAAGGACTCATGGATGAGGTTCATCTGCCTGTCGACCACCCTCAAGTCGCAATGCACGATGACCGGTGTCTCCTTTCCATGCTTTTCCGTCTCCCTCATGATTTTCATTTCCTTCTCCATCTTATCGGGAGCCCATCTGTCATCCTGGTCACAGAGGAAATAATACTCCGCCTCCACCGTACACAGCATCCCCAGGAAGTTGTGGCATGCCCCCATGCCCCCTTCCCTGCCCATAACGACGATATTGTCATATTTTGCGGCATATTCATTGATGATGTCAGGTGTTGCATCAGTTGATCCGTCATCATTGATATATAAGGTCCACCCTGTCATCGTCTGCGCCAGCAGCGATTCGATCTGCATTCTGACGAACTGCTCCCCGTTGTAGGTAGCCATGAGGACGGCAATTCTGTCGTTATCTTTTTTGTTATCTATTTGATCCATAAACCTTTAGCCTGATGATTGATGATGCGGTTGAACTGTATGCGATTGACGAAGAGTCCTGGCAGGTTGACAGCGATCATGGCGATGAGCACCCCTTCCACTTTGGGATACCAATGCGTGATGAGGATTGTGAGCGGGATGAACACCACAGCCGCCGTACAAGTGAAGATCAGCTGCAAGTGAAGCGCTCCGATGCCGTTGAGGAAATTGCTGTAACTCAGGCTATACATGACGACGAGCATATAGACCGCCATGAGCGCTGTCAGCAAGATCGAGATATCGACCTTTCCGTGCAGCCAAACCGCATAGACGGGTTGTGAGACCAGCACCATGGCCGTGAGCGCCAGCATCACCATGCGCATTACCTTGTCGATTCTTCTCCTGCAATTGCGTATCCACTCCTCATCACCTCTTGCATAAGCATCATTGGTGGCACTCCATATCGGTGTACTGATGATCGTGAACACGATGAGCAAGATGGTGAAGTAGCGGTAACAGATCTGATAAGGATTGACCATCTCCGGCGAGAAGATATTAGAGATGAGGATGGTTGACGACATGAACAGCAGCACGCCAGCGATCTGCAGCAAGAAGAATTTCACCCCCACCCCGATGAGGCTTTTCGTTATTGTCCAGTTGATATCCCTCCATGTGGGTCTGAGGTCAGGATAGCGGTAGAAGAAGGTGTAAGGATAAGCCATGAGATATGCCAACAGAGGCGAGCAAGTGTTGATGGCCGCGATGATCACCAGCGAATGGCATCCCATCAGCCAAGCCACCACCGTCAGCACCAATGTGAGGGTATGTCCGCACGTCATGATGAGGTTGCTCACCGCCGGCAGTTGCAACCCCATGTAGAAATTTCCGATGAACTTAAAGACGAAGGTGGCACAGACGAATATCACCGCCACGGCGATGGCATTCGTCAGTTGTGGAGAATTCTCCGGTACGACGTTGAGCAAGCTGAACATGTCGAAGACTGCGATCCCCCCCAAGAGCAGCAGCATCACCGGCATGATGATGAGCAAGAGCATGAAGAACGTGTTCGACGTCACTTTTCTAGCCATCACCCGTTCATCATGAGCCAGATGGGTGGTGAGTCTGTTGCGCAGTCCGTTTCCCAGTCCGATGTCGAGATGGTCGATCCACACCAGCATCGAGCTGATGGTGAGCCAGATGCCATTGTTGTAAGTCCCGAGGCAACTGAGTGTCAGTGGCACGAGTGCGAGAAAGACGAAGCCCGACCATCCTTTAAGCAAAAGCGACACCAGGATGTTCTTCCGCATGAGGATGGTGCGATTGTCAGCACCCAACCATTTTTTCCATCTCGTCATTGCCGTTCAGAATAAGCTCTATGATTTGCTGTGCATATATGGTCCGTTGAGGGTCATTTGCTCAACCTGTCCACATATTTGACCGGGATGCCATCCTGCTTGAGCAGATCAGCGAACGACTGCGGTGATACGGTGACGGGACCCGACATAAATTCCGGAATGTTGTAACTTTTGAGGAACATCCGGTGATAGTTAGGATCAGCCTGTGGCATCTCGAAAGGTTTCTGCGCTTTTCCATCGCTCCCCACGTGTGCGATAAAAGGTCTGGTGAATCCCCCGTCATCCCGTCTTGAACTGAAGATGACCCATTTGCCATTGCTCGACCAAGAATGGTAACTCTCGGTATTATCGGAATTGATCTCCTCGAAAGGTCTCGCCTGCCTTGTCTGCAGATCAAGCATCCAGAGGTCAGCATCCCTATGCCAGATATGGAAACATCCGTAAGCCCCCAAAGTGAACAAGAGATATCTCCCATCTGGCGATACTCTCGGAAGGGTGGCACTTTTGTCGAGCGAGTCAGCGTTGAAGACCAGTTCTCTCGGTCCGAACTCCCTTGTCTCGGGATTGAAAGTCATTCTGTAGATATTGTATTTGATCTCTTTCGCCCGATGTATGGTCTCCAACTCCTTTGGGATGGTATCCTGATAGGCGAAATGCGCACTGCAATAATAGAGCATCTTTCCGTCAGGCGCCCAACACGGGAAGACCTCCATCTCATCATCGGCGTTCTGGATGTTGGTCACCTCACATTTGTCGACATCGAAAGCGATGAGGTCGCTTCCGGCGTCGAAGACCTCGATTTTATTGAGGTCACGCGTATGAAACACCTGGCTGGTCTTGTCAGTGGAATAGACGATCAGTTTGAGCCATGGATGCCATGCCGGGTAGACCCCCGCCGAGAGGATGGAATCATTTTTCATATTGATTTTCTTCATCTCCCCATCATAGACGATGACCGTACCCCCCATGTTCTGCCGGGCGTGGAACTGCATTCTCCCCGGATTATATTGCTGATAGTTGTGGCAGTTGATGCACTGTCCATCAGTCTCCGTACTGCAGAGCATATTGTCGTAGATGACCTGTTCGTCGTAATTCTCCAGACACCGTTGGTTGATGGTCAGTTCCTCGTAAGTGACGTATGACGGTGCGATGATACGATAACTGACGTAAGGGTCGATGCTGTCTTGAGATACGTGGATTTTGAACGGCATGTAGTGTTTCCATTCCTCCCCTGTCCGCTCATAGACATCCACCTGAATGCTTTTACCTGCCGCCAGCGCCACCAGTTGTTTCCATTCATCGAAGTCAGGTTGTGCTTTTTCTCCCCCGCAGACGACCTCATTGTCTCCACAGGAATATCTGGCCACCATCTCCTCCGTGGCGGTTCCCGCCTTCTGTTCGAGTTGGAATGTCAGCGGAGCGATGTTGATCGGAATGGTGACATCCACGTAGTCAGGATAGATATGAGGTTTAGCGTTCACCTCGGCAAACTTCTCCGGCACCTGTATATGATGGCAAGCCATCAGGCCCACCGTCGTCAAGGCAAGGAAGAGTCTTAATATAGAAGAAACAGATTTATGCATGGATCATCGAAGTTGAATGTGGTAAAGAATCAATACAATTTTTGGTCTCTCATGAGGAAATATTCGTAGTAGAAAGTATGTCCGAACTCATTGTACAAGTTTTCACGCAGCCAATCCTCCCCCAGGTTACCATATTGCTGTGCTTTAGCCATGAAAGCCTGGAAGGTACGAGGAACAGCCTCATCAAAAGGCATGTGGCTGATGTCGACCTGATGCTCGAGGTTACCATAGAGATATGCCGCCTCTTGGAAATGCACCGGAATATGCTTTCCCTTCATCAACTCAGCATATTTGAAGAATCTAGGCCAGAATGTCTGGATATCCTTCATCCACAGTCCAGCGATGACCACCTGTTCCTGCAAGACAGGGTCATCAGAAATGATATTGACGAGATGGTGCATGAGGAACTGTTCGATATTAGAATTATCACTGTTGAGGCTATCGTCGTAGCCCATCAGCCGGAAGATGAAATCATTTCGTTTATCCTCCCTCAGGAGTTTCATGTTACCGATAAACTTCTCCTGCTGTTGCGCCCACTCTTTATGGAAGGTCGTCTTTTTGAGCACATTGATATACTTCTGAGCCACCTGATGCTCCCCGTTGAGCAAAGCACATCGCGTGAGGTATTTGAGGAATTCAGCCCTCCATCCCATCTCCACCCCATCCTCGAGGCACCATCTGTAACAGAAGTTGAGCATTCCATAATGGTAATAGATGAGTTTTCCCGACACCTGGGTAGTCTGCACCGGTATAGGAGCGTTGAAGATTTTGGATCCCCCTCTGTAGTGATACATCTCGTCGCCCTGTCGCCCCAGGTTGGCCAGTGCGAGGTTTTTGAGCATGATGATCGACCGTGTCGGTTCCCCGTCAAGCGAAGCCGCCTCTGCGAGCACCCCTTCCCAGTTGTCGTCCTCGATGCAGTGCTGCATCGCCAGTTCCTTATGGAAATTCTGATCTCGGTACCAGTAGAGCACCACGATGCCCACCAGGCCAGCCACCAGTGCCACCTGCATCACCGTCCAGAGCCAGCATTTCCTCACCTCATCGTTCCACTTTCTGTGTCTGTAGGTAGCCGCCAGGATAAGGAAGAAAACCGAGAGGACGATGAATGGCACGTCATACCCATAGCAATGCTTTCCATATTCAAACAGAGGCAAGGCGGTGGTATAGATGTCATGGATGTTGGTCTGATAATAGACCCATCGGTAGAAGATCAGCGGCACGGCGATGATGGTCAACAAGGCCGCCAATAAACTGATCACCTTTTGGGTGGTATTCATGTCCTCGAGCCGCCACGAGATGATTCCCATCATCAGGACAGCCAACAGTCCATAGAATCCCATCAGGGGATAAGCGACAAAAGCCGTGACGATGATGAAAGCAATCCTAACGAAGTATTTTGGCGTGATGCACCGATATACCCATACGAGCGCCACCGCCATTGTGGTGCCGATGGTCCCCACGAAGAAATATCCCTTCAGTTTAAGATAATAGATCCAATATCCCAGATCGACATCAGACACCAGCAGTGCCACCACTGGTATCAGCAACAGGGAGAGCGCTTTCAAAGGAATCCGGAAAGCGCAGGCAGTCAGAAAGATAAGCAGTGCCCACCATCCGACGAGCAATGCCGTACCGCACCAGGGATAATAGAAGAACTCCGTGAAGAAAGTGCCTATCCAAGAAAGGCATCCTCCAGCCACAACCATTTGTTGCCGAAAGAATTCACCCGTATGCATGAAGAGGTTCAGTTCCTGCACCTTCCACAGATAATGAGATTCCAACAGCGGCAAGCAAACAAGGATGGTCGCGAGCGATGCGATGATGATGGCCAGAGGCACGTATTTCAAATGCTGTTTCATGGTTGGATGTTTAACAATCGGCAAAGATAAACATTTTTTTTGTTATCGCCATACAAGCCATGAAAAAACCGCCCTCACATGCTCATGGCATCGGTGAGAGGCGGTTGGTTTTGTCAGCATCAGAGAGTCAATTCATTTTACTATGCAGCATATTTTTCGTACCACTTGCGTAACTCGCATACGAGTTCCTGCCAGTAGTCACTGAAACGGTTGTTGATGTTGGTATAATGGCATCCTAATTTTTCAGCCACTTCCTTTGCCGGCACACCAATGTAGCGCTGGATGACGATAAAGCGTTTTGTCTCATTCCAGTTGAGCCCCACCATGAACTCCTCGAGGAATTGCTCTGTGACGAGGATGGTTTCAGCATTCGTGAGATGGGGACCGATGATTTCGCTCAGCGGATGCGAAGAAGACTCATCGTAGCAGGCCAGCGTCTCCATGTTATCACAGCAGACGGTGTTCTTTCTAACAAACTTGTCAGCAAGCACGAGCGATGTATACTCGTAATCGGTCCGTATGACAGCGTCCTTGAAGAGGAACTCAGCCTTCTTACGCATCTTCTTGTAAGTAGGCTTGTCCATCTCCAGCACCTTCATGATGTTATCCTCAGGGAGATTATCGACATAGGCCATGTGGAGGATGTCGCGGTAGATGCCTTCCCCCACGAAGGTATCGATCATCTCCTCACGCTCCTCCATCAAGAACATGTCGTTGAATTTGATGACGGTATTACCCGGTGTCATCGCTTGAGGATCCTTCTTTACACCGATATCCGAGAGGTACTTATAGATAGCGTTGCGTGTGACAGAGGTGAACCAGATGTTAATGCTGGCTTGCCCCTTGTAAGAGTCGAGAGCCGCCCAAGATCCCCCCGACCAGAGCTGCATGTAAACCACATTACCAATCTCATTGTCCTCCAATTCATAATGATAAGAATTTTTGACACATTTCTTGATATGAGACTTTATCTGAGCGATGGTGAACATGCCCTCCTTCTCATCGTTGCTGAAGAAGCAGTTATTGCGGTATCTTGCGTCAGTCTTGATGTTGTTGATTATCACTTTACCCTTTTCGAGATTCTCGGAAACTTTCAAATTGTTATGCGCAGATTTCTGATAGATCATATATGAAGCAAGTTATAATGTCAGTAGTAAAAATAAAAAAATCCGAACTTCACGAGTTGTGGTGAGTAGTCCGGAACGCTTGTAGAGGTGCTATTTTTGAGTTATTGTTGGTGGTGCTGACATGCCACCTTATGAAATCCCGAGCACTTGCAACGTTCCTTGTAGAGAAATCCTTCGTTGATAAGTTTTTTGGCTTGTGTGTGGTCGATGTTTGTTTGACGGTTGTTTAAATTTAGGATGAAGATAAGATTAGATGCTCCCACTCGATTGTTTAGGAGCCTTCGATCAGTTCCCTTGTCCGCTGAGACAAGTGCTTGAGCAATGGAAAATATTCCCTGTCCATTATATGAGACAGCGGCAAACCTTCCATAGAAAGTTTCATTCGTCATTAGTGGTAAGATTCTCATAGAACAAAAAAACCTTTTTTCCAAGTTCTGAATGATGACACAAATTCGATTAATATACAAAAATATCTTTCCTTTTACCTTGCCCTCTCAAGGGCATCATATTTTATAGACGTTGGTTCTGCAAAGCTAGAAATAATTTTTGATCACGCAAAAATAATTTTAGAATTTATTTGTTAATTTTATTTAAATAAAAGAGAAAAGGGAAGGGAGGAAAATGAAAGAGGAAAATGAAAGATGAAAAATGAAAAATTAAAATTGGAAAATGAGGGGATGAAAGATGAAAGATGAAAATTGGAAAATGGGGGGATGAGAGGCGGCGGCAAAACCGCCGCATACGGAGAAGGTGATAAAGATGAATGAGAAAAGCAGATGGAGGAAATATTAAAAGATATTAAAGAATAAGAAGTGATTGGAGGAAAAAGCTTACCTTTGTT
>CADCQC010000158.1 GCA_902803455.1 uncultured Prevotellaceae bacterium | reverse complement strand
TGTGGCCGATGGCGGTCGCAGCGACCTTGCCCGATGTGCTTTTGCTGTATCTCTCTTTCAGGATGCCGTCGGATGTCTGGACGGTGTCGATGCTGCTGGCCATGGAGGGTTTGGCCCTCGGGTTCGCCCTGGCCGTCTTTCTGGTCTATGTCAGGTGCAGTGTGCCCGGACGTCAGATGGCGGCTCATGCCGACGCTTGCGTGTCGTTGTTGTTGCTGTCGGCATGGTTGGCGGGCATGATGACCGGATTCATGCAAGATATGCTGGGCTACCGCAGATTCTTTCTGATTGTCGTGGCGCTGGCGGTGTTGGCTGTCGCCTCGCTGTTGCTGCTCCGGCTGGCGGCAGGCCAGCAATGGCATCGCAGGCTGATGTCGGTAGAGGATTAGTCTCTGTAGCGGCGCACGATGTCACCATATTCTTCGATGCGGCGGTCGCGGAGGAAGGGCCACCAACGGCGCACTTGTTCGCTGTGCCCCAAATCAAGGTTGATGAGGGCTGACGCTTCCTCTTTCTCGCTGGCACGGTAAAGGATTTCTCCTTGTGGACCTGCCACAAAACTACTTCCCCAGAATTGGATACCTTTTGTCTGACCGGTCGGGTCGGGCTCAAAACCGACACGGTTGACGGTGACCACCGGAAGACCGTTGGCCACGGCATGGCCGCGCTGCACCGTCGTCCAGGCTTCCCGCTGACGCTGCTGTTCGTCGATGGGGTCGCTGCTCTCATAGCCGATGGCCGTGGGGTAGATGAGCAGGTCGGCACCTGCCAACGCCATCAGGCGGGCTGCCTCGGGATACCACTGATCCCAGCAGACGAGGACACCAAGACGGCCTACGCTGGTGTCGATGGGGCGGAACCCCAGGTCACCAGGGGTGAAGTAGAATTTCTGGTAGTAGGCGGGATCGTCGGGAATATGCATCTTGCGGTATCTGCCGGCTATTGACCCGTCGCGCTCCATCACCACGGCGGTGTTGTGGTAGAGACCGGGGGCACGGCGCTCAAAGAGGGAAGTCACGATGACCACATCCAGATTCTTGGCCAACTGACCATAGAAGGTGGTTGATGGTCCGGGGATGGGTTCGGCGAGGTCGAAATGACCGACGTTCTCCTCTTGGCAGAAATAAAGGGAGTTGTGCAACTCTTGCAGTACGATGAGTTGCGCACCTTGGCGTGCAAGGTTGGTGATGCCGTTGCTCAGACGGCGCATGTTGTCTTCACGGTCTGGGGTGTTGTGCTGCTGCAGCAATCCGATGTTCAGTTCTTTTTTCATGATGCAAGGTAATGGTTGTTGTCGTGGCGGTCAGTGGGTGGTGATGATTATTATACTAGTCACGCTTGTTGGATGTGGTGAGATGGTGGGTTGTCGGATGTGGTGAGGCGGAGTGCTCCCTCAGGGTATTGCATGGTGAGGCAATGGATAGAACCATGTTGCCGGATGATGGTGCGGGCATCGATGCCGATGATGTCGCGGTCGGGGAAAGCTTCTGCGATGGTGGTGAGAGCTTGTTGGTCTTTCTCAGCCTGGGCATAGGTGGGCACGAGCACGGCACCGTTGATGATCAAGAAGTTGGCATAGGTGGCAGGCAGACGCTCTCCCGCCTCGCAGATGGCATCAGGCATGGGCAGCGGCAACAGCCGGTAGGGCTGTCCTGCGGTGGTGCGCAGTTGGTGAAGTTGGGCGCTGAGAGCTGCGAAGTCGGCATATTGTTCATCGGCCGGGTCATCGCAAGTCACATAGAGCAGGGTGTCTGCCGGTGCACATCTGACGATCGTGTCGATGTGTCCGTCGGTGTCATCACCGGTCAGCGTGCCGTGGTCGATCCAGACGATACGGTTGGCGTGCAGACGGAGGCGCAGTTGCTCTTCCAGACCGTCGCGGTCAAGGGGTTGGTTGCGGTGTGGGGCCAGCAGACAGGTGCTGGTGGTGAAGATGGTGCCTTGTCCGTCGCTCTCGATGGCTCCTCCCTCAAGCACGAAGTCATCGTGTGACTGCAGTTTCCCGCCCAGCATGCCGGAAGCAGACAGGTGCCGGTTGATGGCATTGTCGAGTTGGGAGGGGAATTTCTCTCCCCAACCGTTGAAATGGAAGTCGAGCAACAGGGGAGAGGCATGAGGATTTTGGCGGTCGAGCAGGGTGATGGCTCCGTGGTCACGGGCCCACGTGTCGTTGGTGGGACAGGAAAAAAGCGTGATGCGGCGGAGGGCCTCGGCCGACAAGTGCTGCCGGAGCAGCCGCAGAAGGCCTTCTGTGTCGGGAACGACGATAAGTAAGGACTCATAGCGGGTGATGGCGTCCGCCAATGTCAGAAACGTGGCCGTGATCTCGTCAAGACAGTCTTTCCAGTCGGTGCCGGCATGGGGCCAGGTGAGTTGGATGCCGTCCTGGCGGTACCATTCGGGTGGGAGGTAGTAGTGGTCGTCCATCTGTTGAAATTTTTATGCTGAGGCTATCTTTTTCGCCCGAAGGACAAAAATAAGATAAAAATAATGATTGCACAAATCCTGAAGGCTTTTCAACCTCGTTATGGGCTTTTTTCTTCGTTTTTTTTCTTGATTTTTCTTTTCCTTGATGAAAAATACGATTTTTTATCTATTTTTGCTTTCAAAAGAAAAAAGCGGCATATGAGATGTAGATTTGCTCCAATAGCGATATTGTGTGCCCTGATGCTGATGGCTGGGGCATGCAAGAACAGGTCGGCGAAAAATCCAACCGTCAGCAAACCTGTCAAGGGGATTTATGACAAAGAAAGTGCTGATAGGATGGGGGAGGCCTCGCCATCAAAAATAGCTGACACTGCGGATAAAGGTGCCGGCAAGACGAAGACGTGGCCGAGAGCGATGGAACTGCCGGCACCGGTCAAGGGAAAACCGGAACAGTTGTTGCGGCGAACAGGGTATTATGTGTCTTATAACGCCAACCTGAAGGTGCCCAACTGGGTGGCGTGGCATCTCACAGCTGCCCATACCGAAGGACGCAACTACCGCGATGGGCATGAGTTCTACGAGGATGAGGAGGTGGCATGGCCCAGGGCAACCAATGATGATTACCGAAATTCGAAATATGACCGGGGACATCTCTGCCCGTCTGGTGATAATAAATGGGACAAGATGGCTCAAAGGGAGTCTTTCCTGTTTACCAATATCTGTCCGCAGAACCATCAACTCAACAAGGGGGACTGGAATGACCTGGAACAACAATGCCGTTATTGGGCGAAAAAGATGGGTGACCTCTATGTCGTCGCAGGACCGGTTTTTTATCACGGCGCCCAAAAGACCATCGGAAGGAATGGGGTGGCTGTGCCTGATGCGTTCTTCAAGGTGCTGCTGTCCGACGGCAGGAGGGCCAAGGCCATCGGATTCCTCTATCCCAATGATGGGGGCGATTACGAGATGGACAGATGTGTGAGGTCGGTGGATGAGATAGAGCGCCTCACAGGATTTGATTTCTTCCCCTTGCTCGATGACGGGGTGGAAGACGTGATCGAGGCCGCCTCCAACAGAAAAATGATCGATGATTGGCAGGTGGAGAAGGCCGTGGCTTTCTACCGCGACAAGGACAGATGATGTTATAGAGTCTTTTGATTCTTAAATGAAAAATTGTGATAGATTTATCAGCATCAACCAACAATAAGTATGAAAGCAAATATTGTTTCAGATAACCAGTCTCCTCAAAAAATCAATCATTTTATCTTGACCCGTTTTAATGTGCGTCTCTACCCCAAAGATAAAAATGGTAATGACACACTCACTCCCGAATGGCTGGAGAATCGTTTTCAACTTTTTGAGCGATACACCTTGCCCAGTCTGTCGGCTCAGACTTGCAAGGATTTCACATGGATTATCCTGATCGATAATAGGACACCACAAGTCTTCAAAGACCGGCTGAATGAACACAAGAAACGATGCCAAAACATACAGGTTATCAAGTTGATGACCGACAAGGGAAATCTCTCTACAAAAGTGTTCAGTGAGGTCATTCAGAACGAAATGAAGAACCTCTATGGCAATGACTATAAGGATGGCAAGGTGCTCACCACCTGGATGGACAATGATGATGCACTGGCGATAGATTTCGTTGAGCGGTTGCAACAGGAGGCTATGGCACAACCTTTGAAGCGACCCACGTTTATCGCTTTCCATTATGGCCTGCAATATTTCACACAGCAGAACATCGCGGTCAGGCATCGATTTAAGAACAACCACTTCATCTCATTGATAGAGAAAATGCAACCAGGTGAATTTCCGAAAACCGTCTTCGGATATGGCACTCACTGGTATGTGTATACCTTCGAAGATCGTTGCGATATCCATCAGGTGGCTAATCGTGACAAGGCGGCATGGATAGAGGTGGTGCACAAGAGGAATGTGGCCAACGACATCCTACCGAGGATGTATTGGTATAGACCTATCAGCGATGTGCATCTCCTGGAAAAGGAATTCGGATTGGATGTGGTGCTTGACCAGCATAATGGTAGAAAGTTATTTACCACCATCCTGCCTAAGATCCTCAAAGTGAATGCACGGCATTTCTGGACAAGAGCGCTGGAGAAGTCGGGTCTGAGGAAAAGACGGAAATAGGTCAGTTGCTTGTGCCGCCATTG